>JAJQFX010000184.1 GCA_021200895.1 Clostridiales bacterium
CAATGACACGGGGATTTTCAGTCCCCTGCTCTACCAACTGAGCTACAGAGGCATTTCCTGTCGCTCTCGCAACAACAAGAGAGATTATACCGAATTGAAGTCGATTTGTCAACCCCCAAATCTGGAAAAATATCAATTCGTTTTGGCGGCCCTCATGGGCCGCGTAAAGGCGCGGCGACACAGCTTGAAAAGAGAATCCGACGGAATTGTCGTCTGGCACTTGCAAAATGCCGTCGGATTCGCTATACTGTGTCATGTCTGGCGGAAGGGCCATATTGGATGCCGTGGCAGGCACGCCCGCGCCCGGTTCCGGCAGATGCTCCTGGCAAATGCTTTCTTACAGCATGAAATAAGAATAAGAGTGGAAAGGTTGATGATTTATGGGTAATTCCAACAATACATCGAAGCGCAGGAACCAACTGGGTTCCGCGATTCCCGGAGGCGTCCTGACCGGCCTCCTGCTTGTGGTCATGGTGGTTTTGGACGTGATGCTGGTGCGCAGCGCTTTGCTTCCGATGAAGTTCCTGGTACCAGTGATGATTTTGCTGCTGGTGATTGTGGCGCTGCTAGGCGTCCTGACCCATCGGACGGGGCGAACCGGGCGGTTTGCCGCCGGGGCGGTGGTCAGTGTTCTTATGGCGGTGATTATGATTTATGCGATTATCGCCCTGAACACCCTTACCAACGCCCTGAATACCATTACCACAGTCAGCACAGAGGTGACCCATGTGGGCATCTATGTGTTGGCGGAGGACGAAGCGGAGACGCTGAACGACCTGGAAGAGGACACCTTCGGCATCCTCTCCGAACTGGACAGAACCAGTACGGACGGCGCGATTCAGCAGCTCAATGAGGATTTGGACACGGAAATCGCCACCGCAGAGTATGACGGCCTGGTGGAGCTTGTAGACGGCCTGTATGACCAGGAATGCCGGGCCATCCTCCTGAACGACGCCTACCTCGATGTGATTGCGGAGATAGAGGGGTACGAGGACATTGATGACCGGATTCGGGAAGTCACCGGACTGGAAGTGGAGGAAGTGATAGAGGAAACCGTCACGCCGGAGGAAGAGGATGAGGAATCCACGGTGACGGCGGAGACGGGCAATACCTTTACCCTGTATATCAGCGGTATCGACAGCCGGAACGGCTTAAAGGCGAAGAGCCGCAGCGATGTCAACATTCTGGCCACCGTCAATATGGACACCCACCAAATCCTTCTGGTGTCCACCCCCCGGGATTACTTTGTGCCCCTGTCCATCTCCAACGGTGTGAGGGACAAACTGACCCATGCGGGCATTTATGGCGTTTCCGTCAGCATGGATACTCTGGCCATGCTCTACGACGTTGACATAGACTATTATTTCCGGGTGAGCTTTGAGGGCTTTGAGGATATTGTTGACGCATTAGGCGGGGTGAACGTGTACTCCGAATATACCTTTACCTCCAGCCACAACGGGCATACGTTTGTGGAGGGGTACAACTATGTGGACGGCGAGCAGGCCCTGGCCTTTGCCCGTGAGCGGTACGCCTTCGCCACTGGTGACCGGCAGCGCGGCAAGAACCAGATGGCGCTGATTCAGGCCATCATCAATAAGGCCATCTCTCCGAGCATTCTGGTGAACTACAGCTCCATCCTGTCCGCCGTGGAGGACAATTTTGAAACCAGCCTGTCCTATGACCTGATCGCCGCGCTGGTGAGCGACCAACTCAGCACCGGCGCGGACTGGGATGTGATCACTTACAGCGTGGACGGCTCCAACGGCTCCGCAGTACCGTACTCCATGAGTACAACGGCGTATGTGATGATTCCGGATGAAGCGACGGTAGCCACCGCAAAAGAGCTGATGCAGGCCGTCCTCAGCGGCGAAGTGATTACGCAGCCCTGAGGCGGAAGCAGCGTCTTCCATGAATTAGTCTTTACAATCTGCTTTGAAGATGCTATGATGGTAGAAAATCGGCTGCCCGATTTACGGGACGCTGTATGAAAACGGCGGCACGCCTTTTCGACATAGGAGAGAGATGCATGAAGGTATTAGTGGTAGGTTGCGGCAATGTGGGCTACACGATTGCGGAGACCCTGAACAGGGAAGGACATAACATTACCGTCATTGACAGCGATGAGGAGAAGGTGGCGACCCTTGCCAATCGTCTGGACGTAGTCGCCATCAGTGGCAACGGGGCCTCCTACAGCGTGCTGCAGGAGGGTGGTATTGAGGACTGCGATGTTCTGGTTGCCGCCACGGGTCAGGATGAAATCAATATGCTCTGTTGCCTGATTGCCCGCCGGGCGGGGCACTGCCGGACGATTGCCCGGGTGCGTAACCCGGATTATTACAGTGAAATCGACTCTTTGCAGGAGAGCCTTGGGCTTGACCTGGTCATTAACCCGGAGTCCTCCGCGGCGGAAAGCTGCTATCAGCTGCTGTGGGCGCCAGGGGCCTCCGATGTAGACTCCTTTGCCCAGGGCAAGGTGTTGGTGGTGACGGTGCGCCTGCCGTCAAACTCCCCCTGGGCGCGAAAGAGCCTGAACGAAATCAACCGAGGCTGCCGGGCGCAGTTCCTGATTGGCGTGGTAGAGCGCAATGGGGAGGCCCACGTCCCCAATGGTTATACCGTCGTCCATGGGGGCGATCAACTGTCGACTCTTGTGGACAAGGCCAATTTGAACCTTGTCCTGCGCAATATGGGCCTTGAGTTTAAGCCGGTCAAAAGCGTCCTGATTGGCGGCTGCGGCACCATGGGCTACTACCTGGCGAAGCGGCTGCTGAAGGAGCGGTTCAACGTCAAAATCGTCGAGCCGGATTTAAACCGCTGCAACGACCTGTCGGAGAAGCTGCCTGAGGCGACGGTGGTACACGGCAGCTTTAACAATGAATTGATTCTCCAGGAGGCGGGCATTGCCGATGTGGATGCAGTTGCCGCCCTGTCCGGCAATGACTCGGATAATATCGTTCTGTCTCTCTACGCCAACAAGGTGACCCACGCCAAGCTCATCACCCGCATCAATAAGATGACGATGGGCGGCGTCCTGTCGGAGATCCCCATCGGGGCCATCGTCTCCCCGAAGGCGCTGACGGCGGAACACATTCTGCGCTATGCCAGGGCCATCAGCAGTGATAACAGCGACAGCCGTATGGAGGCCATGCACTTTTTGGCTGACGAGAAAGTCGAGGCGCTGCTGTTTACGGTGTTCTCAGATTCCCCGCTGGTGGGGGTGCAGTTCAAGTCGCTGCGTCTGCCCACGGGCGTCCTGTTCGGGGCGATTATCCGGGGAAAATCCGTTATCATCCCCTCCGGCGCAGACGCGATTCGGGCTGGGGATTTGGTCGTCGTCCTGACGGAGCATACGGGGACGCGGAAGATTCGGGACGTTCTGGCTTGAGGAGAGGCGCTTATCCATGAATTACATCAGTATTCTGAACATCCTGGGCTGGATATTCGGCGTGGAGGGCGTCCTCATGCTGCTGCCCGCCCTCGTGGCGCTGTTCTATGGGGAGGCCCAGGGCTGGTATTTTGTGTTATGCGCAGCGATTTGTGGCGTGCTGGGCTTTGCCCTGACCAGAATCAAAAAAAGGAGCGACCGCTTCTATGCCCGCGAGGGCAACGTGGCGGTGGCCCTGTCCTGGGTGTTCATGTCCCTGATGGGGGCGCTGCCCTTTACTCTCAGCGGCGAGATTCCCAATTATGTGGATGCCCTGTTTGAAATCGTCTCCGGCTTCACCACCACAGGCGCCAGCATATTAGAGGACGTGGAGGGCCTCAGCCGCTGTATGCTGTTTTGGCGCAGCCTGTCCCACTGGATCGGCGGCATGGGGGTGCTGGTCTTTGTGATGACACTGATGCCCATGTCCAACGGCGGCTCCAGCTTCGCCCTGATGCAGGCGGAGAGCACCGGGCCGACGGTGTCAAAGCTGGTGCCCCATTTGAAGGCGACGGCCCGCAACCTTTACCTGATTTACCTGGGGCTGACGGTGCTGGAAATCTTGTTCCTGCTGGCCGGCGGCATGACCTTTTATGAGGCATCCTGCTACACCTTTGGCACGGTGGGCACCGGCGGCTTCGGCCTGCTCAGTTCCTCTATCGCCAGCTACAGCACCTATATTCAGGTGGTCATCACCGTGTTCATGGTGTTGTCCGGCATCAACTTCCAGTTCTTTTTCTGCCTGATTTTGCGGCGCTTTGGCGACGCGGCCAAGTTGGAGGAGGTGCGCTGGTATTTGGCCATCTTCTTCGGCGCGACGGTTGCCATCACCGTAGGTCTGACGGTGCAGCAGGGCGGGAGCTGGCTCTATAACTTCCAGCAGTCCGCCTTCCAGGCGGCCAGCATTATGACCACTACCGGCTACGCTACCTGCGACTTTGACTTGTGGCCGGTGTTCTGCAAGGTGATTCTGCTGGCGCTGATGTTCTGCGGAGCCTGCGCCGGGTCCACAGGCGGCGGCCTGAAGGTTTGCCGCATCATGATTTATTTCAGGGCGGGGATTCGCGAGGCAAAAGGCGTCATCTTCCCCCGGCAGGTACGCAATGTGCGCATCAACGGCAAAGCGGTGGACAATAAGGTGGTTCGGGCGACGATGATGTTCCTGGGCTGCTATCTGATGATTTACGTCGTTTCCATGATTGTCATTTCAGTGGACTGCGGGGATTTGACTACCTGCTTCACGGCGGTGGCCGCTACCATCAACAATATCGGCCCTGGTTTTGGGGCGGTAGGGCCCACCGCCAATTTCAGCTTTTTCAATCCGCTGTCCAAGCTGGTGCTGATTTTTGATATGCTGGCTGGGCGGCTGGAGGTATTTCCAATGCTGATCCTGCTTTTTCCCTCCACTTGGCGGAAATAACTGTTGCAAAAAACAGAAGAAGTGGGTATAATAGAGTATCATAAAGGAGGTATGTCAGAATGCCTGAGATTACAAAAGAAACCATTATCGGTGATGTGTTGCAGTATTCCCCCGACCTGATTCCGGTTTTCATGGAGGCGGGGATGCACTGCCTGTTCTGCGGTGCTGCACAGGGCGAGACCATTGAGGAAGCCTGCGTCGTGCATGGCATCGATCCGGACGAAATGATGGAGCGCATCCATCAGGCCCTCAGCGCCCAATAAGTGCTTTCCCGGAGGCTGTGCTTCCGGGAATCCTTTTGTAAAAATGATGGAACAGCTACAATTAACGCCCCGGTTACAGGTGGTGGCGAATCTTGTGCCGGAGGGTGCCAACCTGGCGGACGTGGGGACAGACCATGCCCACCTTCCGGTCTGGCTGCTGCTGAACGGGCGCATCGCCTCCGCCATCGCGTCGGACATCCGCCCCGGCCCGTTGGAACGGGCCAGGGGGACGGTGGAGGCGTACCGCTTGCAGAAGCGGGTCTCTTTGCGGCTCTGCCCTGGGTTGGAGGGTGTGTCCCCCCATGAGGCGGACACCGTGACCATCTGCGGCATGGGTGGCGACATGATGATCGGCATCCTGGAGGCTGCCCCCTGGACGAGGGAGGGTGTCACCCTGATTTTGCAGCCCCAGAGCGGACAGCCCAGGCTGCGGCGCTGGCTGGCTGCTCACGGCTATGAAATTCAGCTGGAGTGTCTGGCGAAGGAGGCCCACCGCTGGTATCCGGTGCTGCTGGTGCGGGGCGGCAGCTGCGCCGCCCTCTCCCCGCCGGAGGCGCTGGCGGGGCCGGAACGGGCCTGGCGGCAGGAGCCGCTGCGGCTGGAGTATCTTGTCTTTTTGCGCCAGCAGTGCAGCCGCCAGCTGGCGGCGGTGCTGCGCTCGGAGAAGGCGGCGGATATAATCCGCCGGGCGGAGCTGGCAGAGTGTGTGACGGCGTTGGATGGCTGGATTCAGGCGCGGAAGGAGGGCGCTGCTACATGACAACGGTACGGGATGTGTTCCTTTTTCTGGATAAAATGGCCCCGTTTTCCCTACAGGAGAGCTGGGATAATTCGGGGCTCCTTGTGGGGCATGAGGCGCAGGAGGTCACTTCCATCTTTGTTTCCCTGGACATTACGGAGGAGACCATTCAAGAGGCAGCGGCCTGCGGCGCGGAGCTGATGGTCTCCCACCACCCGGTCATCTTTCACCCTGCAAAAACGCTGACCGACCGGCAGCTGGACGGAGACGGGAAAATTCTCCTCTCCCTTGTGGAGCATCACATGGCGGCCATCTGCTGCCACACCAACCTGGACAGCGTGGAGGGTGGCGTCAACGACGCTTTGGCCAAAGCGCTGGGGCTGGTGCGGGTGGAGCAGCTGGCTCCCATGGGCGTGGACTGCTATGACCGGCCCTATGGCATTGGCCGCATTGGCGAGCTGCCGGAGCCCCTGCCCTTTGACCGCTTCCTGGCGCAGGTCAGGGACGCGCTGCATCCCAACGGCGTCCGCTATGTGGCGGGCAGCCGGGTAGTGCGGCGGGTGGCGGTAGGCGGCGGCGCCTGCGGCAGCATGATGGAGGATGCGGTGCGTGCCGGGTGCGACACCTTCGTCACCAGCGACCTGAAGTATAACGACTTCCTCTCCGCCTCTGCCCTGGGGCTGAATCTGGTCGACGCGGGCCATTTTCCGACGGAGAATCCGGTGACGGAGGTGCTGGCCCACTGGCTGATGGAGGCGTTTCCCGCCGTGAAAATCACAAAATCCGCCGTCAAACGGGAAGTGATTTCCTACGCATAAACACTTGCGCAGGCAAGGACGCTATGCTATAATAAATCTATTGTAATGCGTTCAGGCTGGGCCTGAAGGCGGATGAATCTTTTGAAGGGATGATAAACTATGTCTGGACATTCCAAGTGGCATAACATTCAGAAAACGAAGGGCGCTGCCGACGCGAAGCGCAGCGCGGCCTTTACAAAAATCGCACGGGAAATCGTCATTGCCGTGAAACAGGGCGGCGGCGGCGACCCCGCCTACAACTCCCAGCTGGCCACCGTGGTGGCCAAGGCCAAGGCCATCAATATGCCGAAGGACAACATCAAGCGCACCATTGACAAGGCCCTCTCCGCCGGTTCCGGGGATAACTTTGAGAACCTGACCTTTGAGGGCTATGGCCCCTCCGGCGTGGCCGTCATCGTGGAGGCCGTCACCGATAACCGCAACCGCACCACCCCCGCTGTCCGCCATATCTTTGACAAATATAACGGCAACCTGGGTGCCACCGGCTGCGTGTCCTGGTCCTTTGACAAGAAGGGCATGATTGTCATCAATAATGAGGACGAGGAGCTGGACGAGGACGAAGTGATGATGGACGTGCTGGACGCCGGCGGCGACGATTTGAAAAACGAGGGCGACGTCTTTATCGTCTACACGGACCCCGATGCACTGTCCGCAGTGGTGGACGCGCTGGAGAGCAAGGGCTATACCTTTGAATCCGCTGACATCGCCATGGTGCCCCAGAACACCGTCAAGCTGGAGCGGGAAGGCGACATCAAGAACATGACCCGCATGATCGAACTGCTGGAGGAGGACGACGACGTCCAGAACGTCTGGCACAACTGGGATCAGGAGGACGAATGATCTGTCTGCTTGCGCCGGACAGGGCTTGCTGCCCTGCCCGGCGTTTTCCGTCGGCGCAAAGATAAAAAGTGAGCTGCACTCCTGTGCAGCTCACTTTTTTAACACAAGTAGGCCTATAAGCCGGGTTCTGTTTTGACAGCCATCTATCTCGACCTGCTGTTGCCAACAGGCTCAAGCCACCTCCTGGGAACGGCCGGGCCGACCATATGTTCCCCCACGGTGTTGCTCCGAATAGAGTTTACAGAGCCGAGCTGTTCCCAGTCGGCTGGTGCGCTCTTACCGCACCTTTCCACCCTTACCAGCGCGCCGGAGACCAGCGCCTGGCAGTATCTCTCTGTTGCACTTGTCCTGAAGTCGCCTTCGGCGGGCGTTACCCGTTATTCTTGCCCTGTGGAGCCCGGACTTTCCTCACGGGCGGGCCTTTCGCCCCGCCTGCGCGGCTGTCCAGCCTGCTTGCAGGGTATATTTTAGCGAATTTTCTTCGGATTGTCAACTGGGGCGTTGAATTTCCAGGAAAGAACGGGTATAATATCCATATTGCAGCCTTCCAACGGGGCGGGCCGACTGCCGCTGGCGGTGCGTATCCCGGAGGGCTACAGCGGTGTTGCAGCGGCAGATTGGAGATGCTTTATGACCTTCACAGACTATCTTGATTCGTTACAGGGGAAAACGGTGGCCATCATCGGCATTGGCGTCAGCAATACGCCGCTGATTCAGCTGCTGCTGCGGCGGGGTATCGCCGTGACGGCCTGCGATAAGGCCAGCCGGGCGCAGTTTGGCAACGATGGGCTGCTGCGGGAGTTGGAGGCCCAGGGCGCGGTGCTGAAGCTGGGGGAAGGCTACCTGGACGGGCTGAATCAGGATGTGATTTTCCGCTCCCCCGGCATTCGGCCGGATATTCCCGCGTTCCAGCAGGCCAGGGAGCGGGGGAGCCTCATCACCTCGGAGATGGAGGTGTTCTTCCACGTCTGCCCCTGCAAGCGCATTGCGGTGACCGGTTCCGACGGCAAGACCACCACCACTACCATCATCGCCCGCCTGCTGGAGCGGGCGGGCTATACCGTCCATTTGGGGGGCAACATCGGCAAGCCCCTCCTGCCGGAGACTGGGGAGATGAAGCCGGAGGACATTGCCGTGCTGGAGCTCAGCTCCTTCCAGCTGATGACTATGGACGCCAGCCCGGAGATTGCGGTGGTGACCAATCTGGCCCCCAACCATCTGGATGTGCATAAGGGCATGGAGGAGTATGTGGCCGCGAAGAAGAATATCTTCCTCCACCAGTCCCCGGAGGATAAGCTGGTCTTAAATCGGGACAACGCCATCACCAACGCCTTTGCCCAGGAGACTCCCGGCCAGGTAACTCTCTTTTCCCGGCAGAACCCGCTAAGCAGCGGCGTGGCCATTGAGGACGGCGTGATTTGCGTGAAGAAGGACGGCGTCAAACGGGAAGTGCTGCCGGTGGAGGACATCCTGTTGCCCGGCGTCCATAACGTTGAGAACTACGAGGCGGCTATCGCCGCCGTGGACGGCTTGGTACCAGACGAAGTGATTCGCGCCTTTGCCAAAGAGTTCGGCGGAGTGGAGCATCGCATTGAGCTGGTGAGGGAGAAGGACGGCGTCCGGTATTACAACGATTCCATCGCCTCCAGCCCCAGCCGCACCATGGCAGGGCTGCGCTCCTTCCGTCAAAAGGTGATTCTGATTGCCGGAGGCTATGACAAGCATCTGGACTATGAGGTGCTGGGGCCGGATCTGGTGGCCCATACGAAGCGCCTGGTGCTGACCGGCGCCACCGCCGGGGTCATCGAGGCTGCCGCCCGCCACGCGGAGGGGTACAGTGAAGAAAGCCTCCCCATCACTACCATTGACGATTTCGGGGAGGCGGTGCGCTTTGCGGCATCGG
Organism: Clostridiales bacterium; assembly: GCA_021200895.1. GTDB lineage: Bacteria > Bacillota > Clostridia > Oscillospirales > Oscillospiraceae > Onthomonas. The sequence continues at coordinate 9,408 of JAJQFX010000184.1, forward strand.
TGGCGGAGCCGGGGGATGTGGTCATTCTGTCCCCGGCCAGCGCCTCATTCGATAAGTTTAAGAACTTTATGGTGCGGGGCGATACGTTTAAGGAGCTTGTCCGCAGTCTGTAAGGAGGTTCGCAGGTTTGAATACGTTTGAGATATTGGACACCCTGACCCAGGCTTGCGGCCCCTCCGGCTATGAGCTGTCGGGGGCGTCCCAAACCGCGGCGGCGCTGCTGGAGCCGCTGGTGGATACGGTGCGCATTGGCCCCATGGGCAACATCATCGGCGTCCGTCGCTGCGGGAAGAAGCACGCCAAGCGGCTGCTCTTGGACGCCCACATCGACGAGGTGGGGATGCTCGTCACCGGCTATGAGGAGGGCGGCTTCCTGCGTTTTACCCAGCTGGGAGGCATCGACCCCCGTCTGCTCCCCGACCGGGAGGTGACGATCCTGGCGGAGCAGCCCCTGTTCGGGGTGGTCGCGGCCCAATCTGCCCACCTGTACGAGGGGGCGGACAGCGCATTGCCCATGACGAAGCTGGCCATTGACACCGGCTATTCTACGGAGAAGCTGAAAGAGCTGGTGCCCGTCGGCACGCCGGTGGTCTACCGGGAATCCTGCTTTGCCCTGGGGAAAAAGCAAATCGCCTCCAAGTCCATGGACGACCGCAGCTGCTTTGCCGTCATTCTGAAAGCGTTGCAGCTGTTGGCCGGGGAGACGCTGGATGTAGATTTATATGTCGTCGGCTCCTGCTGCGAGGAGGTAGGCGGTCAGGGGGCCGTGGTCACGGCCTACGACATCGCTCCGGACTGGGCGGTGGCGCTGGATGTCACCTTCGCCACAACGCCGGATGCGCCGGATAAGGGCTTCGCTTTGGGTTCCGGCCCGGCCATCGGCATTGGCCCCAACGTGGCCTGGTGGATGGCAGAGCGTTTTATCTGTAAGGCAAAAGAACTTAACATACCATATAGCGAGGAAGTCATGGCGGGAAACACCGGCACCAACGGCTGGGAACTGCAAATCTCCCGGGAAGGGGTGCCCACCGCCATTCTCAGCCTGCCGGAAAAATATATGCACACCCCCATTGAGGTCATTCACCGGAAGGATTTCAAGCAGTGCGCCAGGCTTTTGGCCGCTTTTGTGCGGGATTTGGGCAAGGAGGCGGAGCAATGCTGCTGAATGAACTGAATTTACTCTGCCTGCTGCCCGGCGTGGCCAGCCGGGAGGAGGCGGTGCGGGACTATCTTGTGTCCGCCGCAGAGCGGTATGCGGACGAGGTGCGGGTGGACCGGATGGGGAACGTCATCGCCAGCAAGCGGGGCAAAAATCACGAAACGCCTGTTATGCTGACCGCTCACATGGGTGAAGTCGGTGTAATGGTAACTGGCTTTACAGATTCTGGCTGTGTGAAATTTGACTTTGTGGGCGAGGTAGACCGCCGCACCGTCATTGGCAAGCGGGTTTTCCTGGGAAAGACGGGAGTGCCCGGCGTGTTCGGCATGAAGCCCATCCACCTGACCAGCAGGGAGGAGCGCCAGTCCTACCCCAAAACCGGCAGCCTGTATATTGACATCGGCGCGAAGGACAAGGCGGAGGCCCAGGGCCTCGTCTCCAGGGGGGACGTGGGCGTGTTCGCCAGCGAGCTTCTGAGTTTTGGAGAAGGGCGCATCAAGTCCCGGGCCATCAGCGGGCGGCTCGGCTGCGCGGTGCTGCTGGAGCTGATGAAGCAGCCTCTGCCGGTGGACTGCACCTTCGTCTTTACCGTCCAGGAGGAGGTAGGGGCCCGGGGGGCTTTCGGTGCGGCCTTTGGGGTGAAACCGGAGCTGGCGCTAGTCATCGGCAGCGCGGCGGCAGACGACCTGCCGGATGTGCCGACGGAAAAATGGGGCTGCGCCCTGGGCAAGGGCGCGGTGCTGCCCGCCATGGACGGGGGTACCATCTATGACCGGAGGCTGTTTGCCCTCCTGCGGGATACCGCGGAGAAAGCGTAAATTCCCTGGCAGCTGCCGGGGGCGCAGGAGGAGAAAACCGACGCCCTGGCGGTGCAGCGCAGCCGTTCCGGCGCACGGGTGGCAGCTATCGCCGCGCCGGTGCGCTACGCCAGGACGCCGTCCGAGGTGGCGGCGGAGGGCGACCTGGAGGCCGTGCTGCATCTGGCGGAGGCGTTTTTGGAAGCCGTTGGAAAGGAGCAGGAAGGATGAATTTGACACTGTTGCAGTCGCTGACGGCTGCGTTTGGCGTCTCCGGCTGTGAGGACGAGATTCGCACGCTGATTTTGCAGGAGGTCACGCCCTTGGCGGACGATGTGACTGTGGACGCCCTGGGCAACGTCATTGCCCACAAGCAGGGGAGCGGGCCAAAGCTGATGTTCTCTGCCCATATGGACAGCATCGGCCTGATGGTCACCTACATTGACGAGAAGGGCTACCTCCGGTTCTGCCAGGTAGGAGGGCTGGAGCCTGCCGCCATTTATCAGACCCCGGTGCGGTTTCAAAACGGCGTCTGCGGCGTGATTTCCGCCGACGAGGATAAGACGGAGAAGCAGTTCAAGCTGAGCGACCTCTTTGTGGACATCGGCGCAAGGGACCGGGCGGATGCGGAGACCATGGTGAAGGCGGGGGATGTGGCCGCCTATGCGGGTTCCTTCCTGACGAACCGTAGCCAGATTATCTCCTCCTACCTGGACAACCGGGCGGGCTGCTTTGTGCTGCTGGAGGCCCTTAAACAGGTGGAGCGGCCCCAGAACGACCTGTACTTCGTCTTCTCTGTCCAGGAGGAGGTGGGCTGCCGGGGGGCCAGGACGGCGACCTGGTCGGTTCACCCGGAGTACGGCATCGCCGTGGACGTGACCTGCCCGGACGATGTACCCGGCGCGGTACATGAGGGCAGCACCGCCATCGGCAAGGGGGCCGCCGTCAAGGTGATGGACCGCAGCGTGATTTGCACCCCGTCCCTGGTGAAGCGGCTCCATGAAATCGCCGCGGCCAACCAAATCGCCGTTCAGGACGATATTCTCACCTGCGGCGGCACCGACGCGGGGCAGATGCAGGTCTCTCACGGCGGCGTGAAAACCGGCGGCATCTCCATCCCCTGCCGTTATACCCATGCCCCCGCCGAGGCGGCGGCTCAGGAGGATGTAGAAGCCTGCATCGCGCTGGTGCGGGCAGTTTGTGAAAGTGAGCTGAATACCCATGAATTTTGACGCGCCGCTGCCCTTTTCTCAGCGGGTACTGGAGTTAAGCGAGCAGGCCCAGCAGGACATTGCGGGGCAGTTTGCCTCCATTGACGCTATTGCGGAGTATAACACCCGGAAGGTGCTGTCCGCCTTCCAGAACCATCGTGTGGCGGAGGGCTACTTCGCCGGCACCACCGGCTACGGCTATGACGACCAGGGCCGGGACGAGCTGGAGAAGATTTACGCCGAGATCTTCGGCGCGGAGGACGCCCTGGTGCGGCTCCAGTTCGTCAACGGCACCCACGCCATCGCCTCCACCCTGTACGGCGCGCTGAAAACCGGAGATATTCTGGTCAGCGCGGTGGGCGCGCCCTATGACACGCTGCTCAGCGTGATCGGTGTCACTGGCAGCGAGCCGGGCAGCCTGAAGGACTACGGCATCGGCTACTGCCAGGTGGACATTAAGGACAACGCCCCGGACAAGGCCGGCCTTGCGGAGGCAGTGCAAGACCCCCGGGTGAAAGCGGTGCTGATTCAGCGCAGCAAGGGCTACTCCACCCGCGCCACCCTGTCCGTGGCGGAAATCGGGGAGCTAACTGCCATCGTGAAAGAACATAACCCCAACGCCGCCGTCATTGTGGACAACTGCTACGGGGAGTTTGTGGAGACGATGGAACCCACCCAGGTGGGGGCTGACCTAATCGTGGGCAGCCTCATCAAGAACCCCGGCGGCGGGCTGGCCCCCATGGGGGGCTATGTGGCAGGCCGCCACGACCTGGTGGAGGCCGCCGCCATGCGGCTGACGGTGCCCGGCATCGGCCGGGAGTGCGGCGCGACCCTGGGCTATAACCGCCAACTCTATCAGGGCCTGTTCCTGGCCCCTCACACCGTGGCCCAGGCGGTGAAAACCGCCGTCTTTGGGGCCCGACTGATGGAACTGATGGGCTACGAAACGGAACCCCGCTCCAACGAGACGCGGCATGACATTATTCAGATGATTTCGCTGAATCAGCCGGAGGCCGTGGTGAAGTTCTGCAAAGGCATCCAATCCGGCTCCCCAGTGGACAGCTATGTGACCCCGCTGCCCTGGGATATGCCCGGCTATGAGGATCAGGTCATTATGGCGGCGGGGGCCTTTATTCAGGGGGCCTCCATTGAGCTGTCCGCCGACGCGCCCATGCGCCCGCCCTACACGGTCTATCTCCAGGGCGGGCTGACCTACGAATCGGGCAAGACCGGCCTGATGCTGGCGGCGGAGGAGCTGCTGAAGGAATCATAAAACCGCCCCGGCGCGACTATCCTACCGCTAGAGGTGGTGATATGCGCCGACGGAAGAATAAAGGCAAGGCGGGAAACGCCCGCAGAAGGTGGAGGCTCCTCCTGCTGTGCGGGCTGCTCCTGGGCCTGTGCGGAGCGGTGGCGTTCGTGACGGATGCACAGCTGCGCCCTGCTATGATTGCGGTGGTATCCTCGGAACTACAGAATACCATCACGGTCAAGACGGCGGAGGCGTGGGAGACGCTGGAAGAGGAATCCGGCGTTACGCTCTCCGATGCGTTGCAGCTCCACTATGCGTCGGACGGCAGCATTGCCGCCGTTTCCATGGACGCCGACACGCTGAATCGGCTGGGGTCGGCGCTGTCCACCCGGCTGACGGAGGTTTTGAGCGGCATGGAGCGGGAAACGGTGGAGGTTCCCCTGGGGACTGCCCTGGAATTTCCCCTCTTTTCCGGCCTTGGCCCAGATGTGCAGGCGGAGATTTTGAACGTGGGCCATGTGACGGCGGAGTTCGACAGCGCCTTTCAGGACGCAGGCATCAACCAGACGATTTACAGCGTGAACCTGCTGCTGACGGCGGAGGTGATCCTGCTGCTGCCAGGGGGCACCTACACACTGGAGGTGGAGACCGTTTTGCCGGTGGCGGAAACCGTTCTGCTGGGGGATGTGCCGCAGGAATACGTCTCCATTTCTGACGCCCACAGCGCGTCAGACAGCCTTGCGGAGGAATGAGTGAGGGAAGCTATGGAAGTCAAAGAACAAATCATGCAGCTGCGGGATACGCTGAATGAGTGGAATTACCAGTATTATGTGCTGGACGCCCCCACGGTGCCGGATTACGAGTATGACCGGAAGCTGCGGGAGCTGGAAGCGCTGGAAGCCGCCCATCCGGAGTACGAGTCCCCGGATTCCCCTACGAAGCGGGTAGGAGGCGCAGTGCTGGAGCGGTTCCAGAGCGTCCGCCATGAGGTGCCGCTGCAATCCCTCCAGGACGTGTTCGAGGCCCAGGAGCTGACGGCCTTTGAGCAGCGGATGCAGGAGGCCATGACGGCGCCGGATTATGTGGTGGAGCCGAAGGTGGACGGCCTCTCCGTGGCCCTGGAGTATGAGGACGGCATCCTGATTCGGGGCGCTACCCGTGGCGACGGCGCAGTAGGGGAGGACGTGACCGAAAACCTGAAAACCGTCCGCTCCATCCCCCTGAAGCTGGAGAACGCCCCCCACCGGCTCATCGTGCGGGGGGAGTGCTATATGTCCCGCAAGACCTTTGCCCAGCTGAACGACCAGCGGGAACTGAACGGAGAACCCCTCTTTGCCAACCCTCGGAACGCGGCGGCAGGTTCCCTCCGCCAGCTGGACCCCAAAATTGCGGCACAGCGGCGGCTGGACTGCATCATCTTCAATATCCAGCTCTCTGACGGGGAGCCCTTTGAGACGGACTCCGCTGCCCTGGACTGGCTGGAGACGCTGAAATTCCGGGTCATCCCCCATCCCGTCCTCACCGACCCGAACGAGGTGCAGGCAACCATCGACGCCATGGGGGAGAACCGGGAGCAATACCCCTATGAAATCGACGGCGCAGTTGTAAAGCTGAACCGCCTGACAGAGCGGGAAACGTTAGGCTCTACCGCAAAATTCCCCCGTTGGGCGGTGGCCTGGAAGTATCCCCCGGAGCAAAAGCCCACCAGAGTGGTGGACATTGTGGTGCAGGTGGGCCGCACCGGGGTGCTGACCCCCAAAGCGGTGGTGGAGCCAGTGCGCCTGGCCGGGACGACGGTAACAAACGCCACCCTGCACAATCAGGATTTTATTACGGAAAAGGACATCCGCATCGGAGACACCGTCATTGTCCAGAAGGCGGGGGAAATCATTCCCCAGGTGGTGGCGGTGGACAAGGACAAGCGCCCGGCGGACAGCGTCCCCTATCATATGCCAGAGCGGTGCCCCGTCTGCGGCGCGCCGGTGGTGCGGGACGAGGACGGGGTGGCCCTCCGCTGCACCGGCATTGAGTGCCCCGCCCAGCTGCTCCGCACCCTGGTGCACTTCGCCAGCCGGGACGCCATGGACATTGAGCATCTCGGCCCCGCCGTGGTGCAGTCCCTCATCGACGCGGGGCTGGTGTCCACCCCCGGCGACCTGTACGCCCTGAAGGCGGAGGACGTGGCCGGGCTGGAACGCATGGGGCAGAAGTCGGCGGAAAACCTGATTGCCGCCATCGAGCAGTCCAAGCACCAGGATGTCAGCAAGCTGATTTGCGCCTTCGGCATCCGTCAGGTGGGGGCCAAGGCGGCTCAGACGCTGGCCAGAACGTTCCAGAGCCTGGACGCCCTGATGCAGGCGTCGGAGGAGGAGCTGACGGCGGTGCCGGACATCGGGGCCATCACTGCCCGGTTCCTGGTGGACTGGTTCGCTGACCCCCAATCCCAGCATTTGATTGAGACGCTGCGCAAGGCGGGGGTGAACTTTGCCAGCACCGAGGCTCCGGTGGGCACCCGGCTTGCGGGCATGACCTTCGTGCTGACGGGGACACTGGAGCATATGACCCGCAACGAGGCGAAAGCCTTGGTGGAGCAGAACGGCGGCAAGGTGTCCGGCTCCGTCTCCAAAAAGACCAGTTATGTGGTGGCCGGGGAGGCTGCGGGCAGCAAGCTGACCAAGGCGCAGGCTCTGGGGGTTACTATCCTGACGGAGCAGGAGTTTTTGGATATGCTGGGCGAAGGCACTGTCGTTGCGCCAGCAAAGGAAATGCCGCAAGCGAAAGATGAAATAAAATGACGTGGGGTGCTCCATAAATTGCCTGTCCGGTTACTTGCAAGATATGAAAAACGCCCTTGCATATTCGTGCAAGCTGTCGTATAATAACAGACAGGTGACTTTGGGAGGCAGACCCTTCCGGAGCGGAATCAAGGTGAAGCAGAGTGGATATTCGTTTTGCCCAGCGCATGGATGCGTTTCAGCCGGGCATTTTCAACGTCCTGGACGAAAAACGGAAAGAGCTGGAAGCGGCGGGGCGGCAGGTCTACAACCTGTCCGTGGGAACGCCGGACTTCCCGCCGGATGACCATGTGATGGCTGCGCTGGTGGGCAAGGCCTGTCACCCCAAAGAATACCAATACTCCCTGGGCGACCTGCCGGAGCTGCACACTGCCGTCCAAAACTGGTATCTGCGCCGTTACGGTGTCACGCTGGCGGCGGATGAGATCATGTCGGTCAACGGCAGCCAAGAGGGCCTGGCCCATATCGCCTGGGCGCTGTGCGACCCCGGGGACGTGGTGCTGTGCCCCAACCCCGGCTACCCCATCTTCGCTGTGGGGCCGGAGCTGTGTGGCGCGGAGATCGCCTACTACGACCTGCTGCCGGAGCGGCACTATCTGCCCGATTTGGACGCCATTGACCCGGAACTGGCCCGGCGGGCGAAGATGATGGTAGTCTCCTACCCGCTGAACCCGGTCTGTGTGACGGCCCCTCAGTCCTTCTATGAGGAACTGGTGGCCTTCGCGAAGCGATATAACATTATCATTGTTCACGACAACGCTTATTCGGACATCCTGTTCGACGGCAGGGAAGGGCGCTCCTTTCTGTCAGTGCCCGGCGCGAAGGACGTGGGGATTGAACTGAACAGCCTGTCGAAAACCTACTGCCTGACGGGATGCCGCATCTCCTTTGTGGTGGGGAACCGGGACATTGTGAAGAAGTTTTCCACCCTGCGGAGCCAAATCGACTACGGCATCTTCTACCCCATCCAGTATGCGGCTATTGCGGCGCTGGATGGCCCCCAGGACGGCGTGGCTCGGCGGAGAGCCGATTATCAGGCCCGGCGGGACGCCCTCTGCGGCGGCCTCCGGTCCATTGGCTGGGACGTGCCAGACAGCGAGGGCACCATGTTCGCCTGGGCGCCCATTCCGAAAGGCTTTGACAGCTCGGTGGACTTCTGCTTCCGGCTGCTGGACAAAACCGGCGTGCTCTGCACCCCCGGCAGCGCCTTCGGCAGCCTGGGGGAGGGCTGTGTGCGGTTTGCGCTGGTGCTGCCGCCGGAGCGTATTCAGGAGGCGGTAGCCGCCATCCGGGACAGCGGAATCTTGCAGCCGTCCTGACAAGTCGTAAAAAGGCACACGGTGTGGAGGCTGTCTGCTTTTTTGCTGCGTTTGCAGCAGTATAAACCGTAGAAAAGGAGCGAAAAGAGCGTATGTATCGAATCGTCCGAAAAGAAATTTTGAATCCGACCATCGCACTTCTGGAGGTGGAAGCGCCTTTTGTGGCAAGAAAGGCGCAGCCGGGTCAGTTCATCATTCTCCGCATTGATGAAAAGGGAGAGCGGCTCCCGCTGACCATCGGCGGCTTTGACCGGGAGAAGGGCACCATCACCATCATCTTCCAGCTGGTAGGTCTGACTACCAAGGCGCTGGCAAAGATGGAGGAAGGGGAGTACCTGCTGGACTTCGTCGGCCCTCTGGGGCAGCCCACCGAGATGGAGGGCGTCAAGAGCGCCTGCGTCATCGGCGGCGGCCTGGGCACCGCCATCGCCTACCCCGTGGCAAAGGGCTTCCATGATGCCGGTGTGGAGACCGATGTGATTGTGGGCTTCCGGAACAAAGACTTGGTGATTCTGGAGGAGGACTTCAGGAATGCCTGTGACAACTTCTACCTCATGACGGACGACGGCTCCTATGGGGAGAAGGGCTTCACCACCACCAAGGAGCAGCAGCTGCTGGAGGCGGGGAAGAAGTACGACGTTATCATCGCCATCGGCCCGGTGCCCATGATGAAGTTCGTAGTAAAGACGGCGGAGCCCTTTGGGGTGCCCTGCCGGGTCTCCCTGAACCCCATTATGATCGACGGCACCGGTATG
>JAJQFX010000203.1 GCA_021200895.1 Clostridiales bacterium
TAGGGGGAGGGTTCTTAGGGAGGGGCGAGGCCCCGAAGCCCCTCCCTAAGCCGCCCTCTTTTGTTACTTTTCTCGGCGGAGCGAGAAAAGTAAGCCATGCCCTGGCAAGGGCAAACGCTTTATTTCCTTCCGGTATCTGTATCTAAGGAGCCCCCCAAGCTGAACAATACGGCGCCTTCCGCCAATGGCAGCCGCATAAAAAACAACCGGACTGTGCAAGCGTGATTCCGCCGCACAGTCCGGTTTTATCCGGGATGGAAAATGATTTATTTCAGCTCAACCACCGTCACGCCGGTCTCTCCCTCGCCGTAGCGGCCCAGGCGGTAGCGCTTCACATACTTGCAGGTCTTTAAATACTGCTGGACGGCGGCGCGCAGCGCCCCGGTGCCCTTGCCGTGGATGATGGTCACGGTGGTCATATGGGCCATCACCGCATTGTCCAGGTACTGCTCCACCACGGCCAGGGCCTCGTCCGCCGTCATGCCCCGGATGTCCAGCTCCTGGCGGCTGGGGGCGGCGTGGACGTTGGCGTGAACCTGACCGGCGGGGCGCTTGGGCTTCCCCGTCTGCTTCTGCTGTTCCACCACCCGAACGTCCTCCTGCTTGGCGGTGATGTTCAGGATGCCGGCCTGGAGCTGGAGGGTGCCGTCCTTGTTTACGGCCAGCACCTCGGCCCTGGCGCGGGTCTTGACCAGCTCCACCGTGTCCCCCTGGACAGCCGGGCGGCTGGCGGGCAGCTCCGGCAGAGAGGCCCCCTGGCCCAGGGCGGCCTCCGCCTCGTTCAGCTTCCGGCGGAGGGCGGCCCGTTCCTCGTTGTCATTCTGCCAGTCCTGCTGACCCTGGCGCTGGCGCTTTTTCAGGTTGTCCAGCTCGTGGAACACCACGTTGGAGGTGGCTCTGGCGTCGGCCAGGATTTGCCGGGCCTCGGCGTTGGCCTTGTCCACCACCTTGGCCCGTTCCTGCTCGATTTTCTCCCGGTACTGGGCGGAGACAGCGGCGTCCGCCTCCATCTGGCGGCGCAGGCGCTCGCTCTCCCGGCGCTCCGCCTCCATCTTCTGGCGCTGCCCCTCCAGCTGGGAGAGGATGTCCTCAAACTGGATGTTCTGGCTGTCCATCCGCTCCATGGCGTGGTCAATGACGTGCTCCGGCAGACCCAGCCGCCGGGAGATGGCAAAGGCGTTGGACTTCCCCGGCAGGCCGATGAGCAGGCGATAGGTGGGCTGGAGGGTCTCCACGTCGAACTCGCAGGAGGCGTTTTGAACACCGGGCGTTGTCATGGCATACTGCTTCAACTCCGCGTAATGGGTGGTGGCAATCAGCTTTGCCCCCAGGGCCCGGGATTCCTCGATGATGGCCACGGCCAGGGCCGCGCCCTCTACGGGGTCGGTGCCTGCCCCCAGCTCATCGTAGAGCAGCAGCGTCCGGTCGTCCGCCTCCTCCAGAATCTTCACCACGTTGGTGATGTGGGAGGAGAAGGTGGAGAGGGACTGCTCGATGGACTGTTCGTCCCCGATGTCGGCCAGCACCTCCCGGAACACGGAGAAGGTGCTGCCATCCGCCACCGGCAGGTGGAGGCCGCACTGGGCCATCAGGGTCAGCAGCCCCGCCGTTTTCAGCGTCACCGTCTTGCCGCCGGTGTTGGGGCCGGTGATGACCAGGGTGTCAAAGTCGCTGCCCAGCCGCAGGTCGATGGGTACCGCCGTCTTGGGGTCCAGCAGGGGGTGGCGGGCCTTTTGGAAGGAGAAGCTGCCGTCCTCGCTGAGGGTCGGCTCCATGCCCCACATCCGGGTGCTGAGTTTGGCCCGGGCGAAAATCACGTCTAGCTCCACCAACAGCTGGTAGTCCAGCAGAATATCCCCCTGGAAGGAGGCGGCCTCGGCGGAGAGGGCCGCCAGGATGTGGGCGATCTCCACCTCCTCCTTGGTCAGCAGTTCCCGCAGCTCGTTGTTGGCCTGCACCGCCGCCATGGGCTCGATGAAGTAGGTGGAGCCGGTGGCGGACACGTCATGCACCAGCCCCGGCACGCTGCTCTTAAACTCCGCCTTCACCGGCACCACGAACCGATCCTGCCGAATGGTGATGATGGGCTCCTGCAAATACTTCGCCGCGCTGGAGGAAATCAGCTTTTGCAACACCTCCCGGGCCTTGCCGGTGCTGAGGCGGATGTGGCGGCGGATGTCCGCCAGCTCCGGGCTGGCGTTATCGGCGATCTCCTCCTCGGAGAGGATAGCGCCGTAAATCTTGTCCTCCAGGTAGCGGTTCACCCGGAGGGGGCGGAACATCCCGTCCAGCACGGTGGGGTTTTCCCCCACGCCGTCATAGGCGGCCACCTCCCGGGCGGTGCGCAGCACCGCCGCAATGTCCAATAGCTCCCTGGGGTTCAGGCTGCCCCCCAGGTCTGCCCGCTGTAAGGAAGCCGTCACCGGCTTCACGTTAGCCAGGGCCGGAGGGCCATTCAAATCCATCATGTTCCGGGCGGCGGTGGTCTCCGCCTGGAGGCGCAGCACCTCCGCCTCCTCCACCGAGGGGCGCAGGCTGCGGCACTGCTCCTTGCCATCTGCGCTGACCGCCTGGGCCGCCAGCAGTTCCAGCACCCGGGGCAGCTCCAGGGTGCGGATAGATTTTTCAAATAAGTCTGTCATACCTCTTTTTCCTCGTGTGCGCCCAGAATGTACAATATAGCGTTCGATTCCTTTATGATATTGTTCCGTTCTCCGGGGCGACCTGCCGATAAAATTCTAATGTACGGAAGCTGCGCTCCATCTGGGTTAGCAGGAAGGACTCACAGGCCCGGCTCATCCGGGCCTGGGCCTCCGGGCTGAGACGGTAGGAGAACAGCTTTTTCTTCTCGCAGCCTGCCACATGGCGCATGGCGGCCAGGGAGGCCCCATCCAGCGCCGCAGAGACCCCGTCCTCCGTGGGGAGGGGGCAGCGCCTGCAATGGAGCAGACCGGAGCGAAGCTGGAGGGCCGGTTTCTCCGGCGCCTCCCGTCCGCAGACCGCGCACCGCTCCAGCCTGGGCCGGTAGCCGGAAATACACATGGCCCGCAGTTCAAAGGTGGCCTTCACCAGCGCCAGGGGCCGCTCTGTGGCCTCCATGACGTAAAGGCTGTTCAGCAGGAGGGCCAGCATTTCCTCATTGGGGAGGCCCTCCTCCGTCAGAAGCTCCGTCAGCTCCGCAAAATAGCTGCCCAGGGCCAGCCGCTCCAGGTCGCTGCGCACCCGGCGGAACTCCCGTTCCGTGGCGGCCTCGGTCAGCGTCCAGCGGCCCCGGTACTCGCTGAGGGTCATCTCCGACCAAATCAGCAGCTGAGCGGCGGCGGAGACGCCGCCGCCCTTCTTCCGGCTCCCGCGGGCAGATACCGTCATTTGGCCGTTTTTATCGGTCAAAACAGTCAGCATCTTGTCCGATTCCTTGTATGCAACCTCTCTCAGGACGATTCCGTGTACGACCTGCCGCATACCCTTCCACCCTTTCCGTCCGCTTGGCATACAGATAGGCCTCCGGCAAGCCGGTGGCCAGGAACAGCCGCCAGCTCCGCTGCGCATCCAGCATAGTAACCCCTCCCGCTGCGGTTAGGATGTGCAGGAGGGCGGCGGTCTATGGCTGGAAACTTTTGTGGCAGCCGACGGGCCTACTCGTCCCGATAGCCGAAGTTCTGGACGGCCATCAGATCGTCCCGCCAGTTCTCCTTCACCTTCACCCAGGTGGTCAGGAACACCTTGGTGCCCATGAACCGCTCCATGTCAATGCGGGCAGAGGTGGAGATACGCTTGAGCATATCCCCGTGCTTGCCGATGATGATGCCCTTGTGGTTGGCCTTTTCGCAGTAGATGGTGGCCTCGCAGTCGATGATGCCGCTGTCCCGCTCGGAGAATTTCGTGATTTCCACTGCAGTGCCGTGGGGGATCTCCTGGTTCAGGTTCATCAGCATTTTTTCCCGCAAAATCTCCGCCATGACCTGCTTCTCCGGCTGGTCGGTGGTCATGTCCTGGGGGAACAGCTCCGGCCCCTCCGGCAGGAACCGCTCCAGCACCTGGAGCAGCTCGTCCACACCGTCCCGCTTCAGGGCGGAGAGAGGGACGACGTCCGCAAAGTCATGGAGCGCCTGATAGGCGGCGATGACCTCCAGCACCTTCTCCTTCTGCTCCAGCGTGTCCACCTTGTTGATGACCAGCACGGCGGGGACGCCGATGGCTTTGATACGGCGCATCAGCTCCTTCTCCTGCTCCCCCGGCGTGGGCACCGGCTCCACCACCAGCACCGCCGCGTCCACATCGTTGATGGAGGCCCGGACGACCCCTTCCATATACTCGCCCAGGCGGTTGCGCGCCTTATTTAACCCCGGCGTATCGGTAAAGACGAACTGCTTGTCCCCTCTGGTGACGATGCCGCAGATGCGGTTTCGGGTGGTCTGGGGCTTGTGGCTGACGATGGCGATTTTCTCCCCCACCAGCGCGTTCAGCAGGGTGGATTTGCCCACGTTGGGGCGGCCCACGATGGTGATGATACCTGACTTTTTGATTTCCATAGCGTTATGATTCCCTGTTCTTTCGTTTGTTCCGCTTGGCCGCCCTGCGCTCCGCCTTCACCTCATCGTCGGTGCGGATGCGCACGTTGGCGTCCAGCAGCTCCCGCAGCGCCTTGCGCTGCTTCATGTTGAATTGCTTCTTCGGCACCACGATGGGGTTGCCGGTAACGTCCAGGCAGAAGAAGTCGTTCTCCTCCCACCAGCTGGTGACGGTATCCCACTCAAAGACACCGTCCTCCCCGTCGTAGGAGGCGTGAATGCCGTCCTCCCCAAAGTCATAGAACCAGTGGGTGCCCAGGCTCTTGCGCAGCTTGACGGTGGCGTTCTTCATGGGGTCGGTGTTGGCATAGAACAGTACCGTACCGCTCATCACCACCAGCATCACCCCCACCAGGGGGTTGCCGTTCAAATCGTCCGACATCCCGCTGTCGATCCAGGACCAGAGATACCAGCCCGCCAGCACCAGCAGCACCACGGCCAGCAGGTTTAGCAGCAGGCGGCGGTGAGGATACTTGCCGTTCTCCCGCTCCACGGAAATCTCCGCCAGCTTCTTTACCACCGCCTCGTCAATGACGGTTTCCGAATGTATGGTCATTGCTTCGCTCCTTTTACAGCTGGCAGTTGGAGACGTGCTCCAGCATCAGCAGCTCCACGGTGTTGCGCTCGCTGTCCGTCAGGTTGGCCACCTTCACCACCACGTCGCTGTTCTTTACCTCAAGGACGTAGTAGCCGTCCTCCAGCCACGCCTTGGCCACCGTGCCCCAGGCGATGCAGGGGTCGGAGGTGCTGGGGCCCACATGGATGCCGTCCTCGGCAAAGGTGTAATCCCACACCTGCCCCTCGGACCGCTCCAGCCGCTTCCGGGCGCTGCGCTCGCTGCTGCTCCAATAGGACTGGAACAGCATTGCGGCCACCACTATCAGCACGATGCCCACAATATCCTGCCCATACACCAGGCAGCCGACGCCTGCCGCCGCCGCTACGATAATGCCAATCAGCAGGTTCCGGCGGGTGCTCTTCTTCGCCTGGCGCAGCTGCACCTTCAGGATGAAGTCCAGCAGCTCGCCGTCAATGGTGGTCTTGGTGGTGACGACCTGAGAGGCGGGTTCATAATTGTCCTCGTCCGCTTCCTCGTCGTCCTCATCCTCATCGTCCTCATCGGCGGCTTCGGCATCGTATTCCTCCGCCAGAGCTGCGCCGTCCCCGGTTTCAGCCAGGGCCTGCTGGGCGTCCTCCGGCGCTTCCTCGTCGGTCAGCGCTTCTTCCTCCGCTTCCAGCGCGGTCTGTTCCAGCTGGCTTTCGTCCTTCTGCGTTGTTTCCTTGTCCATGATAGTAGTCCTTTCGTGTGAGATTGCGCACGGATGCCCCGTTTATGCCCGTGGGATGCCGACGCTTGCCATAATTGCCTCTTCTCTCGCTCTCATCTGACGCTTCATGGGGCCGTCCTCCCCGTCCATATGGTCATAGCCCAGCAGGTGCAGCACGGAATGGACGCTGAGGTACCCCAGCTCCCGCTCTACGCTGTGGCCGTACTCCTCCGCCTGGGCCACCGCCCGCTGGTAGGAAATCACCATGTCCCCCAGGGGCAGCAGTCCCGTCTCCGGATCTGTCTCCGCGTCCTCCTCTGTGGGCGGGGTGCCAGGGGTGAAGTAGAACATGGGGAAGGACAGCACGTCGGTGGGGGCGTCTACCTCCCGCTGCTCCAGGTTGATTTGGTGGATGCCTTCGTCGTCGGTGATGAGCACGTCCACCTCACAGGGGACGGCCACGCCCTCCGCCTCCAGCGCTGTGGTGATGCACCGTTTCAGCAGCCCCTCATAGGGGAAGCCCTCCACGTCAGAGGATAGCAAAATTTCATGTTCCATCCTGTCTCACCGCTCCTGATGTTTTTTTCGTTCCGTGCTGGCCCGCTTCTCGTCCAGCTCGTAGGCCTTGATGATGCGCTGCACCAGGGCGTGGCGCACCACGTCCTCACCGGTCAGGCGGCAGATGGCGATGTCCTCCACCCCCCGCAGCACCCGCATAGCCTCCTTCAGGCCGGAGGCCGTCTCCCTGGGCAGGTCGATTTGGGTGATGTCGCCAGTGATGACGATTTTGGAGCCGAAGCCCAGCCGGGTCAGGAACATCTTCATCTGCTCCTTGGAGGTGTTCTGGGCCTCGTCCAGGATGATGAAGCTGTCGTCCAGCGTCCGGCCCCGCATATAAGCCAGGGGGGCCACCTCGATGTTCCCCCGCTCCTGGTACTTCTCAAAGGTCTCGCTGCCCAGCATTTCAAACAGGGCGTCGTACAGGGGCCGGAGGTAGGGGTCTACCTTGCTCTGGAGGTCGCCGGGGAGGAAGCCCAGCCGCTCCCCGGCCTCCACCGCCGGGCGGGTCAGGATGATGCGGTTCACCTGCCTGCTCTTAAAGGCGGCCACCGCCGCCGCTACCGCCAGATAGGTCTTGCCGGTGCCGGCGGGGCCCACCCCCAGGGTGATGGTGTGCTTCTGCACCGCCTTTACATAGGCGCTCTGCCCGGCGGTCTTGGCCTTGATGGGCTTGCCGGAGGCGGTGACGCAAATCACGTCCTTGGCCAGTTCGTTCACCTTGTCCTCCTGGCCCGACCGGGCCAGGGAGATGACATAGCGGATGGTCTGCTCGTTCAGCGGCTCCCCCCGCTGGAGCAGGTTTAAAAGGCCCTCCAGGGTCTTGACCGCCAGCAGCACCTGCTCCCCCTCGCCGCTGACCTTTAACTCTTCCTCCCGGATGGTGATTTGGACGGAAAGCTCCCGCTCAATGAGCCGGATATTCTCGTCAAAGCTGCCAAACAAACCGGCGGCATACTCCATCCGCTCCAGGCTGACCCGTTGTTCTATCAAATGGGTTCACTCCGTTTCCTCCTGCGGCTCTGTCTCTTCCGCCACAGGCGCTTCCTTTGCAATGTCCTCCAGGCAGGACGCCTCCAGCGTCACCGTCAGGGTATCCTCTGCCTCCGTCACCGTCCAGTTCCGGCCCAGCACCTGGCCCTCCCCCAGGATGGCGGTCAGCCGGGTTTCCAGCCGGGCCTTCAGGTAGGCCTCGGCGGAGGCTGCGGAGACGGCTGTCTCTGTCTCGCTGTAAGGCGTCACCGTCTCCGCCTCCCAGGTCAGGGGGAGGACGATACCGCCGGGCAGGGTCAGGGGCCACGTCCTTTTTATTTTATCACAGTTCCCCATGGAATTGCTACTGTTTTGACGAAATTTAATGACTTTTTTCCCGAGCCGCAGGCTGTAAACGGTGTTGCTGCCCGCTGCGGCGTCGATGGTGGCCGCCTGGAGGGGCGTTTTCGCCGTCAGGGTGCGCTCCGTCAGCGCCCATACCTCCCCCCGGGCGTGGGTGGTGCTGGTGAAGGTCTGCCCGTCGCTCCACTCCGCCGGTTCGTACACTGACAGATGGGAGATCAGCACCTCCCCCGCCAGCACCGCGTCCCCCTCTGCCACGGAGACGCTGCCGGAGAAGGCGTTCACATCCACCACCACCCCGTCCCGGGTGGCCACCACGTCGGTGAGGGTGTCCTCGTCCCGCAGTTCCGGCGCCTCCACCGCCTCCCGCACCACTACCTCGGCGTACACCCCGGAGATGTTGACGGCCAGGAAGCTCAGCTCCGGCAGGGCCTCCAGCATTCGGTTGGATAAATCCCGCTCATCCACCGTCGGCCCATAGGTGCCAAATCCGAAGCCCAGCTCCTCCAGTTCGGTCAAAATGACGGAATCCGGCACGATGTCATTTCCCGTCACCTTTACCACCAAAATGAATCGGGAGAGAACTGCCGCCGTCAGGGCGCTGAGGGCCAGCCCGGCCAGCAGGGCGTACCTCCGGCGGAAGGAGAAGAGAAAGACCGGCAGCCCCCCGCCGCCCACCCGCCGGACAGTACAGCCCGCCTTTTCCGCCAGCCGCCTGGCCCGGCGCAGATCCCACAGGGCCACCGTCAGCCGCAGCGCCGTCTGGGAGCGGACTTCGACCTTCCAAAATCCTAACCCCTCCACGCTGCACAGGTTCAAAAATCGCTCCGGGAACGGCCCGGAAATCTCCAATCGTGCGCTCCCCCGCAGGAAATTGACCCACTTTTGCATACGTCACCCACCGTCTTGATTCGCAGTTTGATTATTCTAATTGGATGCTTTTGATGCTCCCGGTGATGAACAGGGCGTCCGCGCTCATGGAGCGCAGCTCCAGCCCCTCCCCCTGGATGCGTATAAGGAGTTTCCCGCCGCTGACGCTGATTTCCTCACTGCCATAGGCGATGATGCCCCGGTGGTTCTCCATCCGCAGCTGGCCGCTGCCGTACAGTTCCAGCACCGGCGTTCCCGGCGCCAGTTCCGGCGGCAGGGAAAGCGCGTCCGCAGTTTGCTCTAAAATTTTCCACCGCTCCCCGCGTGCCATAAAACCGCCCCCTTTCTGCCATCCTATGCGCCTGGGGCGGAAATGTTGTCACTCTGCGGGAAAACCGGTTTATCGCGATACCTTTTTCGCGCCTTTGTGCAATTTGCCGAATTCTCGCACACAACTTCTTGTGTTTGTCATTTTTGTCACCTACTAGATATTGATTTTTTTGTGGAAACCTGCTATGATAATGGTGTTCTTTCGAGGCGCGGCCCTTCCGGGGCGGCGCACATGAAACCTGTTTCCCGTGCGGGATGTATCCCCCCGCAAAGGCTGCCCCTCCGGCGAAGCGCTTTCTCTTGCGTCCTTCCACCTTATAACGGCAGCGGACCGGATACCAAATCAGACAAAGAAAAAAAGGAAAAGAAGGCGTTTACTATGCAAGTAATCAAGAGGGACGGCACCTTTGTGTCCTTTGACCGCACAAAAATCGCGCAGGCTATCCAGAATGCCAATGAGGACGTGGCCCTTGTCTATCGCATCCCCCGCGAAATGGTGGACTATATCACCGATGCCGTCTGTGAGGAGTGCTTCCGCCGGGAGCGCATCCTGGTGGAGGACATTCAGGACATGGTGGAGGAGGAGCTGACTAAGAAGGCCAACTACCACCTGGCCAAGGCCTACATGATTTACCGCTACAAGCGCTCCCTGGCCCGGAAGCAGAACACCACCGACGACTCCATCCTGGAGCTCATCCACAACCAGAACAAGGAGATGGCGGAGGAGAACTCCAATAAGGACACCACCGTGGCCTCCACCCAGCGGGACTATATCGCCGGCATCGTCAGCCGGGATTTGACCCGCCGCGTCCTCCTGCCGGAGAAAATTGCCAAGGCTCACGACGAGGGCATCCTCCACTTCCACGACGCGGACTACTTCGTCCAGCCCATCTTCAACTGCTGCCTCATCAATATCGGTGATATGCTGGACAACGGCACCATGATGAACGGCAAGCTCATCGAAAGCCCTAAGAGCTTCCAGGTGGCCTGCACCGTCACCACCCAAATCATCGCCTGCGTGGCCTCCAACCAGTACGGCGGCCAGAGCGTGGACATCAGCCATCTGGGCAAGTACCTCCGCCGCAGCCGGAACAAGTTCCGCAAGAAAATCCTCGCCGCCGCCGGGGGCGAAATGGACGAGGCGCTGCTGAACAACCTGGTGGAGGAGCGGCTGCGCACCGAGCTGTCCAACGGTGTCCAGACCATTCAGTACCAAATCAACACCCTGATGACCACCAACGGCCAGAGCCCCTTCGTCACCCTGTTCCTGTACCTGCGGGAGGACGACCCCTATATTGAGGAGAACGCCCTCATCATCGAGGAGATTTTGCGTCAGCGCCTGCTGGGCATCAAGAACGAGAGCGGCGTCTACGTCACCCCCGCCTTCCCCAAGCTGGTGTATGTGCTGGACGAAAACAACAACCTGAACGGCGGGGCCTATGACTACCTGACCGAACTTGCCATCCGCTGCTCCGCCAAGCGGATGTACCCTGACTACATCTCCGCCAAGAAGATGCGGGAGAACTATGAGGGCAACGTGTTCTCCCCCATGGG
The DNA here is from genome assembly GCA_021200895.1 of Clostridiales bacterium. Taxonomy (GTDB): domain Bacteria; phylum Bacillota; class Clostridia; order Oscillospirales; family Oscillospiraceae; genus Onthomonas. The sequence goes on from JAJQFX010000203.1 coordinate 10,487, forward strand.
CTGCCGCTCCTTCCTGGCCCCCTGGAAGAACGAGAAAGGGGAGTACCAGTTCGAGGGCCGGTTCAATCAGGGCGTCGTCTCCATCAACCTGCCCCAAATCGGCCTGGCCGTCCACGGCAATATGGATAAGTTCTGGCCGGAGTTTGACCGGCGGCTGGAGCTGTGCAAGGAGGCGCTGATGTGCCGCCACAACGCACTGAAGGGCGTCACCTCCGACGCCAGCCCCATCCACTGGCAGTACGGCGCCATCGCCCGGCTGGACAAGGGGGAGCCCATTGACAAGCTGCTCTATGGCGGCTACTCCTCCATCTCCCTGGGCTATATCGGCCTGTATGAGTTGACCTACCTGATGACCGGCCAGAGCCAGACAACCCCGGAGGGGCAGGAGTTTGCCCTCCAGGTCATGCAGCACTTGAAGGATACCGTCATGCGCTGGCGGGCGGAGACCAACATCGGCTTCGCCCTGTACGGCACCCCGGCGGAGAGCCTGTGCTACCGCTTCGCCCGCATCGACCAGGAGAAGTACGGCAGCGTGCCCAATGTCACCGATAAGGGGTATTACACCAACTCCTACCATGTAGACGTGCGGGAGGAAATCGACGCTTTCAGCAAGTTCCAGCTGGAGGCCAAGTTCCAGGCCCTGTCCAGCGGCGGCTGCATTAGTTATGCGGAGATCCCCAACATGGCGGACAACCTGACCGCCCTGACCGACCTGGTGAAGTTCATCTACGACAACATTCAGTACGCCGAGTTCAACACTAAGAGCGATTACTGCCAGTGCTGCGGCTACAGCGGCGAGATTCAAATCGTGGAGGACGCCCACAGCGGTGAGCTGGTCTGGGAGTGCCCCTGCTGCGGCAACCGGGACCACAACAAGATGAACGTGGTGCGCCGTACCTGCGGTTATCTGGGGGAGAACTTCTGGAACGTGGGTAAAACCAAAGAAATCAACAGCCGGGTGCTGCATTTGACCTGAGCCGACCAATGGGAGAATGACTATGAATTACGCCGCCATCAAAAAGTGCAACATCTCCAACGGCCCTGGCTGCCGCACCGCCCTGTTCGTCTCCGGCTGCACCCACCACTGCGAGGGCTGCTTCAACCAGGAGGCCTGGGACTTCCACTACGGCCAGTCCTTCACCCCCGCCGTGGAGGAGGAAATCATCGAGAGCCTCCGCCCCGGCCACATCCGCGGCCTGAGCCTGCTGGGAGGCGAGCCCTTTGAGCCCGTCAACCAGCCGGCCCTGCTCCCCCTGCTGCGCCGGGTGCGCCGGGAGTTGCCGGACAAGACCGTCTGGTGCTACACCGGCTACAACTATGAGACCGACCTCCTTCTCGGCCATGTGGGAGACCCCGCCGTCACCCGGGAGCTGCTGAGTTACCTGGACGTGCTGGTGGACGGGGACTTCCGCCTGGCGGAGAAAAATATCCGCCTCCGGTTCCGAGGCAGCGAGAATCAGCGCATCATCGATGTGCCCCAGAGCCTGGCCCAGGGGACTGTCGTCCTGTGGGACGGGACGGCTACGCCCTGAGGCGCCGGACAAGACAGGTATTTTCACCTCACGCAAAGCATACCTTTGCGTGAGGTGATTTTTTATGTCTGCACGCCGTACGGTGTTCCCCACGCTGACGGTAGCCCTCTGCCTGGTTGGCTTCGCCCTGGCGCTGGTGCTGCGCCCGGCGGACGCGGCGGCTGGGGCGAAAACCGGTCTGAACCTCTGCGCCCAGGTGGTGCTGCCCTCCCTGTTCCCCTTCTTCGTGCTGTCGGCGCTGGTGACGGAGCTGGGGCTGGGCAGCGCTTTGGGGCGCTGGTGCGGCCCGGCGATGGGAGCGCTCTTCGGCGTCAGCGGCAGCGGCGCTGCTGCGCTGCTGCTGGGGCTCATCGGAGGATACCCCCTGGGGGCCAGGACGGTGGCCCAGCTCTATGAACAGGGCCAACTCTCCCGGCAGGATGGGGAGCGGCTGCTGCTCTTCTGCAACAACGGCGGCCCCGCCTTTATCCTCAGCGTGGCGGGGGGCAGCGTGCTGGGCAGCGTCCAGGTGGGATGGCTGCTGCTGGGCATCCACATCGTCAGCGCCCTGTGCTGCGGCCTGCTGGGGCGCTGGCTGAGACCGGGAACGGAGCCCGTGCGCCCGTCCCCTGGCAGCGCCCCCATGGTGCGCAGCGTCCGATTCTCCCAGGCGTTTACCAACGCCATCGGCAGCGCGGTGCAGTCCTCGCTGAACGTCTGCGCCTGCGTGGTGCTGTTCGCGGTGATTTTGCGGCTGGCGCGGCTCTTTGGACTGCTCCAGCCCGGTGTGAAGCTGCTGGAGGGGCTGGGGATGAACACGGTCTGCGCCGAGGCGCTGCTGTCCGGCGTGGTGGAGCTGACCAATGGGGTGGCCCTGCTGGAGGGGGCCTCCGTCTACTATGCCGTGCCGGTGGCCGCCTTTCTGCTGGGCTTCGGCGGGCTGTCCATTTTCTGCCAGACCGCCTCCATGCTGGCCGCCAGCGGGCTGTCTCCCCTGTGGTGCCTGAAAGGGCAGCTGCTCCACGGCTGCCTCTCCTTCGTGCTGGCCACGGCGGCGGTGCAATGGTTCCCCTGGGCGGTCGGCACGATGACTTCCGCCGCCGCTGTGACCGGAGGGTGCTCCGCCGCCCTTCTGCCGCCTCTCCTTGGAATGGGGGCCTGGTGCGGGGTCTTGGGTATCGCTGTTCTTTTTCGGAAAAAGGTAGCTTTTTTCGGGGAAAAGCGGTATGATAAAGACAGCCAGTTTCAGAGAAAGAGAGGCCCTTTGCTATGCTGTTTCGCAAGGACATTGAACCGCGCTGCCAATACTGCGCCAAGGGGGAGCCGTTGAAGGACGGGCAAATCGCCTGCCCAAAGAAGGGGGTCGTCTCCCCCGGCTATCACTGCTTCCGCTTTCAGTATGACCCGTTGAAGCGGGTGCCGCCTCAACCGGCAGTTCCTGATTTTTCCAAATTTTCCGACGAAGATTTCACCCTCTGAGCCTCCACAGGCATTTTTCCCGCAGAACTGGGCAAAGTAACGGCGTACCAACCGTGCCATTGCGCGGAAACGAGGGAGGATTTGCCATGTTGGATAAAACCGCTTTGACCCTGGCCATTATCGGCGGGCTGAACTGGGGGCTGATTGGCCTGTTCCGGTTCGACCTGGTGGCCTGGCTGTTCGGCGGCTCCGGGACTGTGCTCAGCCGCCTGGTCTATGGTCTGGTGGGGCTGGCCGCGATCTGGTGCATCTCGCTGCTCTTCCGGGACAACGATACCGTTCGGCAGGAACACGCCACCTGATGTTATCGCCGGAGGCTTCCGGCCAGCGACTGCGCGTCTTTGCTGACGCGCAGTTTTTTTGTCTTTCCCCCTTGACAAATACCCCCGTAGGGTATATACTGCTGTTATGATAAAAGATACCCCCAAGGGGTATATAAGGAAGGAGGTGACCCACATGGAGGAGCAGTGCTGCTGCACCCGCAAAAAGGAGCGCTCTGAGGCCGAGCATCGGGACCTCATCAACCGCCTGAGCCGCATCGAGGGCCAGGTGCGAGGGCTGAAACGGATGGTGGATGAGGATTGCTACTGTGTGGACATCCTGACCCAGGTCAGCGCCACCACCGCCGCCCTGAACAGCTTCACCAAGGAGCTGCTGTCCACCCACATCCGCACCTGCGTGGCGGATGACATCCGGGCCGGGAACGATGAAAAGGTGGAGGAACTGGTGCGAACCCTGCAAAAGCTGCTGAAATAGAGCTGGAAAGGAACCGTTATGAAGCAAAAGTTCAACGTATTTGGCATGAGCTGCGCCGCCTGCCAGGCTCATGTGGAGAAGGCGGCAGGCGGCCTGGAGGGCGTGGAGGACGCGGCGGTGAACCTGCTGGCCGGGACGATGGTAGTGACCTACGACCCGGACGTACTCTCCCCCCAGGACATCTGCGCCGCCGTGGAGAAGGCGGGCTATCGGGCCACCGTGGCCGGGCAGGAGCAGAAGGGCAAGGCCGTCTCCTCCGCCCAGGCGGAGGCCCAGGCCAGGAAGGAGGAGATGAACAAGGAACTGCGGTGGATGAAGACCCGGCTCATCATCTCCGTCTGCTTCCTGGTTCCCCTGGTTTACGTCTGCATGGGGCATATGTTCGGCGCGCCGCTGCCCGCCTTCCTCACCGGGGTGAAGAACAGCATGACCTACGCCCTGCTCCAGTTCGTGCTGGCGCTGCCCATCCTGTACGTCAACGATAAGTATTTTAAGGTGGGCTTCCCCGCCCTGTTCCGCCGCGCCCCCAACATGGACTCGCTGGTGGCACTGGGTGCTACTGCCTCCCTGCTGTACTCCCTCTACGCCATGTTCGTCGTCAGCTGGGCCCTGGGTCACGGGGACATGGAGCTGGCGGAGGAGTACCACATGAACCACCTCTATCTGGAGAGCGTGGGCATGATTTTGACCCTGGTGACGGTGGGCAAGTTCCTGGAGACCCGGAGCAAGGGCAAGACCAGCCAGGCCATGGAGCGGCTGATGGACCTGGCCCCCAAGACCGCCACCCGTCTGGAGGACGGCGCGGAGCGCGTCGTCCCGGTGGAGGAGGTACAGCCGGGGGATACCCTGCTGGTGCGCCCCGGCGAGGCCATCCCGGTGGACGGCGTGATACTGACCGGCGCTTCCGCCGTGGACGAGAGCGCCCTCACCGGGGAATCCATCCCCGTGGAGAAGGGCGCTGGCGACAGCGTCTCCGCCGCCACCATCAATAAGAACGGCTCCTTCACCTTCCGGGCCACCCGGGTGGGGGAGGACACCACCCTGTCCCAAATCATTCATCTGGTGGAGGATGCCTCCGCCAGCAAGGCCCCCATCGCCAAGCTGGCCGACAAGGTGGCAGGGGTGTTCGTGCCGGTGGTGCTGTGCATCTCCCTGGTCACCTTTGTGGTGTGGATGCTGGTGTCCGGCAGCGTCTCCAGCGCCCTGACCTCCGCCGTGGCGGTGCTGGTGATCTCCTGCCCCTGCGCCCTGGGGCTGGCTACCCCGGTGGCTATCATGGTGGGCACCGGTAAGGGGGCAGAGCTGGGCGTGCTGTTCAAGTCCGCCGAAGCTTTGGAGAGCCTCCACAACGTCAACACCGTGGTGGTGGATAAGACCGGCACCCTGACCGAGGGCAGGCCGGTGGTCACAGACCTGGTTCCGGCGGCGGGCGTTTCCCAGGAGGAGCTGCTCCGGCTGGCCGCCTCCCTGGAGTCCCCCTCAGAGCACCCCCTGGCGGAGGCCATCGTCCCGGCCGCCAAAGAGCGGGGCCGCACCCCCGCGCCGGTGGCGGACTTCTCCGCCCAGCCGGGCCGGGGCCTGCGGGCCAGGCTGGAAGGGAAACAGTATCTCGCGGGCAATCAGGCCCTGATGGAGGCGGAGGGCGTCGCCGTTCCCGCTGGAGCGGGGGACGCCCTGGCGGAGGCCGGAAAGACCCCGCTGTACTTCGCCGCCGACGGTCAGCTTCTGGGCATCATCGCCGTGGCGGATGTCCCCCGCAGCGACAGCAAGGCCGCCGTGGACGCCTTCCGTGACCTGGGGGTGGACGTGGTCATGCTCACCGGCGACAACCAGCGCACCGCCGCCGCCGTGGCGAAAACCCTGGGCATTTCCTCCTTCATCGCCGGGGTGCTGCCCACCGAGAAGGAAGCGAAAATCTCCGCCCTCCAGCAGGAGGGCCGCAAGGTGGCCATGGTGGGGGACGGCATCAACGACGCACCCGCCCTGACCCGGGCGGATGTGGGCATCGCCATCGGCGCAGGTACCGATGTGGCCCTGGAATCCGCCGACGTGGTGCTGATGAAGAGCAGCCTGTTTGACGCCGTCACCGCCATGGAGCTGAGCCGGGCCACCATCCGCAACATCAAGCAGGACCTGTTCTGGGCCTTCTGCTATAACTGCGTGGGTATCCCCCTGGCCGCTGGTGTGTTCTACCCCCTTCTGGGCTGGCAGCTCAGCCCCATCTTCGGCGCGGCGGCTATGAGTTTAAGCTCCGTCTCCGTGGTGTCCAACGCCCTGCGGCTGCGGTTCTTCAAGCCGAAGCACAGCGCCCCCGCCGCCGCAGCTTCCACCGCTCCCGCAGCGCCGGAGGAAGCCCCGGCCTGCTGCCCCTTGCCTGCCGACCAGGAGGCGGCGGAGACCCGCGTGCTTGCCGTCAACGGCATGATGTGCCAGCACTGCACCCGCCGGGTGGAGGAGGCGCTGACTGCCCTTCCGGAGGTGCGCTCCGCCAAAGCCGACCTGGAGACCCACAGCGTCACCATCACCCTGAACGCGACCGTGGCAGATGAGGCACTGGCCGCCGCCGTGACGGAGGCCGGCTACGAGCCAGGCGAATGTACTGTCCCCACTCCCAGGAGTGAAGCAGAAATCAAACAAAATGAGGTGAACACAATGACAAAGGTACTGACTGTAGAGGGCATGATGTGCGCCCACTGCAAGGCCAACGTGGAGAAGGCCCTGTCCGCCGTGGCAGGCGTGACCTCCGCCGCAGTCGATCTGGAGGCCAAGACCGCCACCGTCACCCTGTCTGCTCCCGTGGCGGACGAGGTGCTGACCGCCGCCGTCACCGACGCGGGCTACGAGGTCAAGGGCGTGCAGTAAGCATATCGCCGCAAAAAACGCTCCCCTTATGAGAAATCTCATAAGGGGAGCGTTGCGTTTTGTGTTTCCACGCATTACAGCGCCTGCTTCAGCGCCTGGGCAATCTGGTCGGGGCAGGAGGTGGACTTCATGCCACAGTGGATGCCTTCCATCCGGGAGATGGCGTCCTCTACCTTCATCCCCTTCACCAGGGCGGAAATGCCCTTCAGGTTGCCGTTGCAGCCGCCGATGACCTCCAGATTTTGGATGACGCCATCCTCCACCTCAATGTTCATCAGGCGGGAGCAAACGCCCCTGGGCTGATAACTGATTTTCATGCTGCTTCACCTGCCCTTCCGAGGTGTCGGCCTGAGCGCTGAGGCACTGGGCGCAGACACCGTAATAAATCAGCTCGTGGTGATGTACCTGGTGGCCATAGTGCCGGGCCACCGCTTCCTCCGTTTCACTGACTGCGGTTTCGCTTAAAAACAGGTCGGACACCTTGCCGCACTGCTGACAGCAGAAGTGGGCGTGCTCCGACAGGTTCCCGTCATACCGCTCCACCGGGAAGGGCAGCCGCCGCACCCGCCCGTCCTCACAGAGGAGGCTCAGGTTGCGGTAGACCGTGCCAAGACCCAGGTGGGGCGACTGCGGCTTCAGGCTGGCGTAAATCATCTCCGCCGTGGGATGCTCCGTCGTCCCGCACAGGTATTCGTAAATCAACTCCCGCTGTCTGGAATAGCGCCTGGCATTCATGGGTTCCCTTACACGCTCCTACTCGTACTGTCTTAGGGGTATCATACCATCTTTTTGGATAAATTGCAAGGAAAGCTTTGTCAGGTTTATTCCTCCAGCCTGCGCGCAGACTAACACAGTCTGCAAAGGACGTATTCTTTATCTTGGGAGGAACGAGTATGAGAGCAACCATTCTGGCGCTGGCTCTGATGCTGGCGCTGGCCCTCACCGGCTGCGGCAGCAGGAGCAATGACCGAAATACCACCGGCGACACGTCCGCTTCCGTGACGGACAGCGGGGACGACACCGCCCGGAATGACACCCAAACCGGCAGCGACGCCGAGGACGCCGACACCGCAAACAGCGGCTCCTACGCCGCAGACGCGGAGGGCCAGGTGGACGAGGGCGGCGCATCGGGTACAGACCGGGCCGACAACGCTGCCGATGACGCAGCCGGGGACATGGCCCAGGATGCCGGAGACGCCCTGGACGAGGCCGGGGACGCCGTAGGCGACGTGGCCCGTGGCGCGGGCGACATCGTAGACGACGCCGGGGACGCCATCGGCGATGCGGCCAGGGATGCCGCCGACGCGGTGGAGAACGCCGTCGGCAGCGGGGAGCAGGGGACTGTCAGCTCCAACACCCCCGCCAACGGCTGATTTTCTGGCACGGCGGCGGCTGACGCGCCGACAAAACGGGCTGCCCCCCCCGGCATCCGCGGGCAGCCCGTCTGCCTTTTTTGGGGCTGTATTAATAGAAGGCGAAGTCTATTATACACAA
>JAJQFX010000125.1 GCA_021200895.1 Clostridiales bacterium
TATCTTAGGTTTTATGCTCCTCCTGCCGGGGGTCACATCATTTGACAACGCAGAGTCGCGCAACTCCTTTCAACTTCCCCGGGGCTTGCGTTCTTCCCCGGAACGTGGTAGGATAACTCTAACCAGAAAAGACTGCGCCAAAGCGCAGCCGACGGAAAGGAACCTGTAGTATGGAAGCATATGAGCGGCTGGAGCAGGCCGTGACAGAGATGGTCAAGGAAGCGCAAATCAAGATGGGATACCAGGAGGAGGCCTTTCACCTCTACTATCCCCTGTCGGCGCTGAATAAGCTGCTGGGGACGGCTTACGACATACCCCAGATGACGCAGAGGCTGCAAGACTTTGCTGCGGCAACGGAGCCGCGCCTCGGCAAGCTGGGCATCGCCGCCCGGGACGGGCGCTTCTGCCTGACGATTCCGGCAGAGGGGACGCGGTACGTCCACGAGCATATTGACGAGAACGACTTTTTGGTGCAGTTCGTCTCGGTCATCGGACGGCATGGCTGCACGCTGGAGGAGGTTCTGGCGGTCTTTTACGCCCACTCGAACCGGGTGCGGGTCAGGAAGATGGAAATCGACGACTTTGACTACCTGGTTTACTTTGAGGACGGCGTCCCCAATGACTACCGCTATTGCCTGACGGTGGAGGACTGCCATATCATCTATCATCGGTTCACAAAGGAAGATTATGAAGCCTTCGGCTATCCCTCGTAACGGAAGGCAGGACAATGCATTCAGCCCCTATTATCAGGGCCGTACCGCGCAAGGTTGACGCGGTACGGCCCTGATTGCTTTCGTGAACCGTATCGGAGCGCGGGCGTGCGGCGGTTTTTCATCATTTCCGACGGTTATTGCCCCCTTCAGCAGGCCGTATAACGCTCGATTTCCGCGTCGGAAAAGGAAAATCATTGACAGCACTTTTTAAATACGGTATACTAAGGTTCGATATGACTTTTGAAAGAGCAGTGAGGCACAATATGGAAAAATTAGTTGACCAAATCACCGCCGTTGTTTCTGAGGCGTTTGAGATAGCCGGATTCGACCCTGCGCTGGGCAAATGCGCCCAGTCAAGCCGGCCTGACCTGTGCCAGTACCAGTGCAACGGCGCTATGGCGGGCGCAAAGCTCTACCATCAGCCCCCCTTCCAAATCGCCCAGAAGGTGGCGGACGTGCTGGCCTCCGAGCCGATGTTTGAAAAGGTGGAAATGGTGCGCCCCGGTTTTATCAACATGGATGTGGCCCCGGAGTACCTGGCCGGGCTGATGAACGAGATGCGGGGAGACGACCGCTGCGGCGTACCCGTGACGGAGCACCCCAAGACCATCATTGTGGACTACGGCGGGGCCAATGTGGCAAAGCCCCTCCACGTCGGTCATCTTCGCTCCGCCATCATCGGCGAGGCCATCAAACGCATTGCCCGGTTCCAGGGGCACACCGTCATCGGGGACGTGCATCTTGGGGACTGGGGCCTGCAAATGGGCCAAATCATCACCGAGCTGCGGTGCCGCCAGCCGGAGCTTCTCTATTTTGACGAGGCGTATTCCGGCCCCTATCCGGAGGACGCGCCCTTCACCATCTCCGATTTGGAGGAGATTTATCCCTGTGCCTCCGGCAAGTCCAAGACCGACCCGGCCTACAAGGAGGCCGCCCAGCAGGCCACGGCGGAGCTCCAGGCCGGCCGCCCCGGCTACCGCGCCCTGTGGCAGCATATCATCAACGTATCCGTGGCCGACCTGAAGAAAAACTACGACAAGCTGGACGTTCACTTCGACCTGTGGAAGGGCGAAAGCGATGCCCAGCCCTACATCCCCGCCATGGTGGAGCGGATGAAAGCGGACGGTTACGCCTACCTCAGCGACGGCGCGCTGGTGGTGGACGTGCAGGAGGAGGGCGACACCCGGGAGATCCCCCCCTGCATGATTCTGAAATCGGACGGCGCGGTGCAGTATGAGACCACCGACCTGGCCACCATCATCCAGCGGCAGCAGGACTATCACCCTGACCGCATCATCTACCTGACGGACAAGCGGCAGGAACTGCACTTCGTCCGCACCTTCCGCTGCGCCTACAAGACCGGCCTGGTGGATAAGGACAAGACAGAACTGACCTTTATCGGCTTCGGCACCATGAACGGCAAAGACGGCAAGCCCTTCAAAACCCGGGAGGGCGGCGTCCTGCGGCTGGAATATCTGCTGAAGGATGTCAGCGATGCGGTCTATGCCAAGTCTAAGGCGGCCAATCCCAGCCTGACGGAGGAGGAATTGCAGGAAATCGCGGATAAAGTGGGCCTGGCCGCCATCAAGTACGGCGACCTGTCCAACCAGCCCTCTAAGGACTATGTGTTCGATGTAGACCGGTTTACCGCTTTTGAAGGCAACACCGGCCCCTATATCATGTACACCATGGTGCGTATCAAATCCATCCTGTCCAGGTTCTTCGCCGCCAATCCGGACGCCCAGCCGGAGGCCATCCTGCCTCCGGAGAGCAAAAAGGAAACAGACCTGCACCTGGCCCTGGCCCGCTTCCCGGACGCCATTGAGGACGCTTACACGCAAAATGCCCCCAACCGGCTGTGCCACTATATTTATGAGCTGTCCAACGCGCTGAATGCCTTCTATGCCGACCACAACATTATGAAAGAGCAGGATGCCCGTCGGCAAGACAGCTGGATTTTGCTGGTGCAGCTGGTGCTGAAGGTGCTGGAGCTGAGCGTTGACCTGGTGGGCTTCTCTGCACCGGATAAAATGTAAGCCCGATATCGGTTCTGATTTTCGGGCGGCATCTGAGAGAAAGAAATGGATGTGATGAGAGACGAAAACGACCAAGAAGGTGCTTTTGATTCTGGTTGCGTTGGTTCTGGCGGGGGTCTGCGCGGCGGACTTCCTCCTGCCTAATGGTATCCTTTCCATCTTTGGGAACAGTAAAATCGATTCCGATGACGGCCCCACAGCGGTGGTGGACGATACCTCCACTGCGAAGGCAGAGCAGGACGCCTCCACAGAAGCGGAGGCAGAGGAAGTCGTGACCGAGGTTTCCATCAGCCAATACGACCTGACGGTTTGCGTCGACGCCGGTCACGGCGGCAACGACCCAGGCTGTGTTACAGACGACGGCCGGGAGGAATCCGGCGACGTGCTGAATCTGGCGATGCTGGTGAAGGAAAAGCTGGAATATTATGGCGTCACCGTCATTATGACCCGTGAGACGGATGAATACGTCTCTCTGGCTGACCGGTGCAGAACCGCCAACAATGCCGGTGCAGACCTGTTCGTCTCCCTCCATCGGAACATCCTGACCACGGAGCCCACCGCCTGCGGCGTGGAGGCCTGGATCGAAGCCAACTACAGCCAGGAGGAATATGACCTGGCCTCCAACATTATGGAGGAATTGCAGCTGGCCGGTATCCAGAAGATGCGGGGCGTCTCCTCCGGCACGGAAACCTCCAGCAGCAAAAGTTACTATGTGAACAGCGCCACCAGTATGCCCGCAACACTGCTGGAGATGGGTTTTATGTCCAACGAAGAGGACAATGACCTCTATGACGCCAACCTGGAAGCCTATGCCCAAGCCATCGCTGACGGCCTGATTGCCACCTGGGTACAATATGGCGGCGAAAGCGTTGGAGAAGTGACCTATAGCGTGTCGGATGTCAGCAGCTACATAAGCGCACAGAAGGTGAAGGAAGCGGAGGCCAGCGAGGCGGCGGCCTATCAAATTGATGGGGACCGGCCCATCAGCGGCACCGCCAATGACACGGTGAACCTCCGCAGCGGTCCTGGCACGGAATACAATCGGGTAAGCACCGTTGGCGTGGGCTCTGAAGTCACCGTCGTGGGCGGCTCCACCAATGATGACGATGAGATTTGGTACGAGCTGACCTTCCAGGGGCCGGACGGCACCGTTTACCAAGGCTACTGCCTGTCCAGCTTTATCGACCTTGACGAAACGGAACCGGAGGACGGGTCGCCGGACGAGACAGATGAGGAAGAAGCGGACGAGACAGAGGCCGAGGGCGCGCAGGACGAGGACGGCTGGCCCCAGGACGGCACCGTCATTTCTGGGCTGAACCTCCGCAGCGGCCCCGGCACAGAGTATGGCCGGGTCACCACCATCGGCGTGGGCCATACCGTCACCATGGTGGGCAGTACCACCAATGACAGCGGCGAGGTTTGGTATGAGGTGACCTTCCAGGGCACGGACGGCGCTACCTATGAGGGCTACTGCCTGTCCACCCTGATTGACCTGGGCTGACCGGCCCCGAACCGGCCTTGAAAACGAAGCAAAGCCCTTCCAGGCGGGAACCGGATGCTATGCCGGTTCCCGCCTGACGTTCTCGCCTTATCTGCCACGGCTCACAAAAGTACCAGAATTCCCCTGTTATTTCCATCTCAGCTTGTTAAAACTTTATCAATTTCATGTTGACATTCCTCTGCCGCCGTACTATAATGATATTGTTAAAAAAATAACAGACGATGCGTAAACCATTCCCAAGAACGATTTATTGCTACAGGAGGTCACTTACATGAAAGAAGTCTATGTCGTAAATTGCTGCCGGACTGCCATCGGCAAGTTTGGCGGCTCTTTGAAGGACAAAACCCCGGCCGAGTTGGGCGCCGTTGTGGTCAAGGAAGCCCTGAACCGCGCCGGTGTTGCCCCTGAGAACGTGGATGAGTTGATGTTCGGCTGCATCCTGACCGCCGCCCAGGGCCAGAACGTGGCCCGCCAGGTGGGCGTCCAGGCTGGCCTGCCCCTGTCCGTCCCCGCTTACACGGTGGGTATGGTCTGCGGCTCCGGCATGAAGTCCGTCATTGAGGGTGCCCGTGCCATCAAAGCCGGCGACGCTGACATCATCGTGGCCGGTGGCACCGAGGTCATGTCCGGCGCACCCTACGCCCTGCCCTCTGCCCGCTGGGGTGCCCGTATGTTCGACAACAAGATGGTAGACACCATGGTGAAGGACGGCCTGTGGGACGCTTATAACGACTATCATATGGGCTCCACCGCTGAGAATATCTGCGACATCTGGGGCATCACCCGTCAGGACCTGGATGAGTTCGCCGCCTCCTCTCAGCAGAAGTGCGAGGCCGCCCAGAAGGCCGGTAAGTTTGACGATGAAATCGTCCCCGTCCCCGTCAAGGTCAAGCGCCAGGTGGTGGACTTCAAGGTGGACGAGTTCCCCCGCGCCGGTACCACTGTAGAGTCCCTGAGCAAGCTGAAGCCCTGCTTCCCCACCACCGCTGACGGCGCTCTGGACAAAATCGAGATGACCTTCGACTCCACCGAGATGAAGGATATGCCTGAGAACGTGGGCCAGGGCCGCGTCACTGCCGGCAACGCCTCCGGCATCAACGACGGCGCTGCCGCCATCGTGTTGGCCTCCGGCGAAGCGGTTGAGAAGTACGGTCTGAAGCCCATGGCCAAGCTGATTTCCTACGGCCAGGGCGGCGTCGATCCCAAAATCATGGGCACCGGCCCCATCCCCGCCTCCCGCAACGCCATGGCAAAGGCTGGCCTGACCATCGACGATATTGACCTGGTGGAAGCCAACGAAGCCTTCGCCGCTCAGTCCATCGCCGTGGCCCGCGAGCTGCACTTTGACATGAGCAAAGTCAACGTCAACGGCGGCGCATTGGCGCTGGGGCATCCCGTGGGCGCGTCCGGCGCTCGAATCATCGTGACCCTGCTGCACGAGATGGAGAAGCGTCCCGAAGCCAAGAAGGGCCTCGCCACCCTGTGCATCGGCGGCGGCCAGGGTGTCGCCACCATCTTCGAGAAGTGCTGATTTCCTGATAGAAATGAAGATGTCCGCGCTGTTTCCACGGCGCGGACATCTTTTCCGGTAAGGGTTCCTCAATCCAAAAACTCGCTGACGGAGTACCATTCCTCCGGCAGATAGTCGCTCAGTTCCACCAACACGTCCGGAATGCCGCCGTCATAGTCCAGGCGGTTCGGTGCGCTTCTGGCGGTGGGCTGCTCCCCGGTGCGGAGCAGTGGGATGCGCCCGGTGACCTGCACACCGGCTTCGCCGTTGGTCACAGCAAGGGTGCCGTTGTGCAGCCGGAAGATTTTCCAGCACAGCTCCATGCCGAAGTGGAGCCCTCCCGGACGGAAGCTGTCCGCAGCCTGCTCTCCGCCGCCCAGGCGGGAAAAGGCTTGGGGCTCCATGGGCTTTCCCCCTACCGTAGTCACCACAATGAGCGCCTGCTCTCCGGCGCGGCGCAGCTTCATCTCCACCTGGCCTCCCGCCTGGAGGCCGTTCAGCACCAGGTTCAGCAGCGCCTGCCGCAGCAGCCTTTCATCTGCCCAGACGACCAGATTGCCTTCCACCTCGCAGGCAAACTGACGGGTCAGCGGCCCCAGCTCCGTTTGCAGGCGGTTCACCAGGCTACTCAGGCTCAATGAAGTGGGGTTCCAGCCGCTTTTCAAATCCTCTTCGCTCTGCACCAGAAGCTCCGTGCTGAACACCATGCGCAGGATGCGGCTATACTGTTTTAGCAACGGGTTGAACCGCCCCTCCAGCTTCAGCTGCTCCGTCTCCACCATGCCGTCAAACAGCTGTTGGAGGGCCACCAGCGTTTCCCCCAGGCTGCTGCGCATTTGCCCGCAGAGGCGGATGGCCTCATATTTCCCCAGGCCATCCTCCCGCACCTCCTGGAAGGTGTACAGCACCCCCGCCTCTGTCGCCTGGGTGCGCACCTGATAGCTGACCCCGGCCAGCTCCAGCCGTGTCACCGACTCCGGCTCCAGGGCGGCCAGGGCCTCCGGCGGAGGCTGCCCCAGCGCAGCGCCAAGGCCGCAGGAGCGCTCCAATTCCTCCATCGCCTTATTTTGATATTGAATCACTCCGTCTGCTGCCAACAGGACAGGCTGGGCCAGGCTGTCAAAGTAGGCATTCCCGGAGAGGGTGAAGCATTCCATAGTGGCCTCCAAAACTCTCAAACCGAACTGAATCAGATAGATATAGGATAGGATTTACCGCGGCAAACGGAAGTACACTACTGTTAGTATAGCAAATTCTGGTTTCCCTTACAAGCGTTCTGTCGAATTATGTCGAATTTCCTATCCCTTTCCATGCGTTCTCTCCATTGGCGGGCTTTCTGTTCCCTTCCATCCTATGTCAACGGAAGGCTTTGGGTCAGCGGAAAGTTCCGCCCCACTTCCCCATCCAACGCACGATTGCCAAGGAGGTATTTTATATGGACATCCAAGCACTCTATCAAAGCAAGCTGACGACCCCGGAGGAAGCGGTGCAGTGCGTCCGCTCCGGCGACTGGGTCGATTATGGCTGGACCACCACCACTCCCGTTGCCCTGGACCATGCCATGGCGAAGCGCCTGCCGGAACTGCACGACGTCAACTTCCGGGGCGGCATCCTGATGTGGGAGCCGGAAATTTTCAAAATCGACCACCCCGAGGAGCACATGACCTGGAACAGCTGGCACATGGGCGGCGTGGAGCGGAAAGCGGTAAATGCAGGCTTCGCCTACTACGCCTCCATCCGCTACTCCGAACTGCCCCGCTACTATCGGGACATCGATAACCCCTCCCGGTTGGCGTTCTTTACCGTCTCCCCCATGGATGAGCATGGCTATTTCAACTTCGGCCCCAGCGCCTCCCATATGGCCGCCATCTGTGAGCGGGCCGAGGTCATCATTGTGGAGGTCAACGAGAATATGCCCCGCTGCCTGGGTGGTTTCCAGGAGGGCATCCATATCTCCCAGGTCACCGGCGTGGTGGAGGGGAGCAACCCGCCCATTGCGGAAATGCCCTCCGCCGCCGCTACGGAGGTGGATGAGGCTGTGGCGCAGCTCATCGTCCCGGAAATCCCCAACGGGGCCTGCCTCCAGCTGGGCATCGGCGGTATGCCCAATGCCGTCGGCTCCCTGATTGCTCAGAGCGATTTGAAGAATCTGGGTGTACACACCGAGATGTATGTGGACGCCTTCGTGGACATTTACAACGCTGGGAAAATCACCGGCAAATGCAAGAACATCGACCCGGGCCGCCAGGTCTACGCCTTCGGCGCGGGCACTAAGAAGCTGTATGACTTCCTGGACAACAACCCCCAGTGTATGTCCGCCGCGGTGGACTACACCAACGATGTCCGGGTCATCTCACAGTTGGACAACTTCATCTCCATCAACAACGCCATCTCCGTAGATTTGTTCGGTCAGGTGGCCGCCGAAGCCGCCGGTACCCGGCAGATTTCCGGCGCGGGCGGACAGCTGGACTTCGTCATGGGCGCATATCTGTCCAAGGGCGGCAAGAGCTTCATCTGCCTGTCCTCCACCTTTAGGAACAAGAAAACCGGCCAGCTGGAAAGCCGCATCAACCCCACCCTGGCCCCCGGCAGCATCGTCACCGACACCAGGGCCAACACCCACTATGTGGTCACGGAATACGGCATGGCGAACCTGAAGGGCAAGAGCGCCTGGGAGCGGGCAGAGGCCCTCATCTCCATCGCCCACCCCGACTTCCGCGACCAGCTGATTGCCGATGCGGAAAAGCTCCACATCTGGAGGCGCAGCAATAAGCGCTGACCCTCTCCCCTACCCCCCAGCGGCCCGGCTTTCGGGCCGCTTTTTGCCCCAAAAAGAAACCGCAAACCCCGTTTCCAGGGCTTGCGGTTTGTGTCATTTATCATGTTCCAGAAAACGCCGTCAATACTCTACATGATGGTTGGGTACCTCGCTCAGCGTTTCCACCTTAATTAAGTTGGTGTTGCCGCTGCGGCCATTGGTCATGCCGCCGGTGATAACGATGGTGTCCCCGGTCTTGGCAAAGCCGGAGGCCCGGGCGGTGATGAGGGCGTGATAGAACAGCACATCTGTGGAGAAGAACTCCTCGCAGAGCATGGGCTTCACGTTCCAGCTCAGGGCCAGCTGACGGTATGCCTTCTCGCTGGTGGTCATGCCAATGACCGGGGTGGGCACCCGGAAACGGCAAATCATCTTGCCGGTGGTGCCGGTGCGGGTGCAGGCCACAATGCAGGTGGCGTTGGTGTCAATGGCCAGCTGGCAGGTAGCGTGGGACAGGGCATCGTTCAGGTTTTGCAGCTGGAAGGTGGTGTTCCGGAACCGGCGGGTGTAGTGGGTGTGCTTCTCGGCCTCCACTGCGATGTTTGCCATAGCGGTGACCGCCTCCACCGGGTAACGCCCCGCCGCCGTCTCGCCGGACAGCATGACGGCGCTGGTGCCGTCAAAGACGGCGTTGGCCACATCGGAAATCTCCGCACGGGTGGGGCGGGGCTTGGCAATCATGGACTCCAGCATCTCGGTGGCGGTGATGGCAAGCCCGCCCTTCAGGCGGCAGGTGGTGATGAGGTGCTTCTGAATGGCGGGCAGCTCCACATAGGGGATCTCCACGCCCAGGTCGCCCCGGGCCACCATCAGGCCGTCACGGTGCTCCAGGATGGATTCCGCATTGTCCACACCGGCCCGGTTCTCCAGCTTGGCGATGATTTGAATATCCTTGCCGCCGTTGGCGTCCAGGAAGTTCCGAACGTCTATCACATCCTGGGCGCAGGAGACGAAGGAGCAGGCCACAAAGTCCACATCATTCTCAATGCCGAACAGCAGGTCGGACTTGTCCTGCTCGCTGAGGTAAACCTGCTTGAGCACCTTGTTGGGGAAGCTCATGCTCTTCCGGTCAGAGATGACCCCGCCAATCACCGTCTCGCAAATCAGCTCGGTCTCCGTTTTATCCTTCACCAGGAATTTCACCAAGCCGTCGTTGACCAGAATCTGGTCGCCCACGTCGATGTCCCGCACCAGCCCCTTGTAGGAGACGGAGACCCGGCCTTGGTCGCCTACCACGTCGTCAATGGTGAAGGCGAAGGGGTCGCCGTCTTTCAGCTCGATGCGCTTGTCCTGAAAGGTACCGATGCGGTACTCCGGCCCCTTGGTGTCCAGCATGATGGGGATGGGCTCATCCATCTGGTCGCGCACCTTTTTCACCAGGTCCATCTTTTCCTTATGCTCTTCATGGGTGCCATGGGAGAAGTTCAGGCGGGCAACGTTCATGCCAGCCTGAATCATGGCGGTCAGGGTCGCCTCGTCGGAGCAGGCGGGCCCCAGCGTGCAGATAATTTTCGTCCGTTTCATCAAACACTCATCCTTTGCGTTCCGTTATCCGTCGGTCTGCCAACCGGCGGCAGGTTCAGTTTCACAGCTTTAGTATACCTCATCTATCCCGGAAAAGATAGCCTGTGGAGGAAACTTTTTGGGTTTCGCCCTGACTTTGGGACGGCCTTTCCGGGAAACTGCCTTGCATGGAGGGCCGTTTTGTGATAAGATAGGGATGTTAGAAGTTTTCTATAAGAAGAACTCTAAAAATGATGATGAGAAAGGATGCGGCATCAAATGGCACTTCATGTCATGGACGAGGCAAATCACTGCTTACAATGCAAAAACCCACGCTGCCAACAGGGCTGCCCAATTCACA
This sequence comes from Clostridiales bacterium, assembly GCA_021200895.1. Lineage (GTDB taxonomy): Bacteria > Bacillota > Clostridia > Oscillospirales > Oscillospiraceae > Onthomonas. The sequence continues at coordinate 10,443 of JAJQFX010000125.1, forward strand.
CAATATCCCAGAGGTTATCCGCCTGCTGAAAGAAGGCAAGCTGAACGAAGCGGGCTGGACCCTGTTTGAAAACAACCCGCTGACCACCGTGTGCAGCCTGATCTGCAACCACGAAAACCAGTGCGAAGGACACTGCGTCCGGGGCATTAAGGGCGCTCCGGTTCACTTCTCCATCATTGAGCAGTACATCTCCTCCACCTACGCCTCTCAGATGACCAAGGGCCCCACGCCCAAGAACGGGATGCGGGTGGCCATCATCGGCTCCGGCCCTGCCGGGTTGACCATTGCTGTCATTCTGGCCCGGTACGGCTATGACGTGACCATTTTCGAGTCCCACGATAAGATAGGCGGCGTGCTGCGGCACGGTATCCCGGAGTTCCGCCTACCCAAAAGCGTCCTGGACGACTTCGAGTACCGGCATTTACAGCTAAAAGACATCAAGGTACGGCCCAATACTGACATCGGCAAGGCGCTGACCATTGACGACCTATTCCGGGACGGGTACAAGTCCATCTTCATCGGCACCGGCGTCTGGCGGCCCAATGTGCTGGGCATCAAGGGTGAAAGTCTGGGCAATGTTCACTTCGCCATCAACTATCTGGCCAACCCGGACGTGTACCACCTGGGGGAGCGCCTCATTATCATTGGCGCAGGCAACGCCGCCATGGATGTGGCCCGCACCGCCATCCGCCACGGCGCGCGGCACGTCACCTGCTTCTCCATCACCAAGAAGGTGACCGCCAGCGACTATGAGGTCAGCTATGCCAAGCTGGAGGGTGTGGAGTTCCAGTACAACAAAAAGCCGTTGGAGATTTTCGACGACGGCGTGGTCTTCTGTGACCTGGACGAAGCGGAGGACGGAACGCTGACCCCCATTCTGGGTACGGAGCAAAAGTACCTGTCGGACAGCGTGGTCATCTCCATCAGCCAGGGCGCGGAAAACTCCATCACCGACAGCACCGCCGGCCTGGAGGTCAACCCCCGTGGCCTGTTTGTCGCCAGCGATGCGGGCCAGACCACCCGCCCAGGCGTCTTTGCCTCCGGCGACGCGGTGAAGGGGGCCAGCACCGTGGTGGAGGCCGTAGCCCACAGCAAAAAGGTGGCTGAGGCCATGCACCAGTATATGCAGTCCCTCCCCAAGGATGAGGAGGAAGACCCCTACCAAAACGTTCCGGTTGCAGCGCAGGAGTGAGCAGGCTCGCTTCATAGCGGAAAAACGCTGTTAAGGTATTTTGCTTGTCAGCATCGGGCAAAAACACCCTCCCTGAAGGACAGTGATTTTAATTTACACCGTCTCTCAGGGAGGGTTTGATTTATCATTTTTCAGTCAAAAAGCGCACATTTGCGAAGAAAGCGCGTCTCATACTGACAAGCATATCTACTTGACACAGATAAAGTGCCTCAGGAGGAGGTCAGCAGCCCTCCACCATGGCTTTCAGGCGCTTGATGCCCTCTACAATGTCATCCATGGAGGTGGCATAACTCCAGCGCAGGAACATATCGTCGCCAAAGGAGGTGCAGGGCACCACGCACACCAGCCCTTCCTTCAGGAACACGTCGGCAAAGTCATCGGCGTTGTGAATCACCGTGCCGCAGATGGTCTTGCCCACCAGCTGGGAAATGTTCATCATCACATAGAACGCGCCCTGGGGCTTCAGGCAGCTGATGCCCTCGATTTCGTTCATGGCCTTCACCATATAGTCCCGGCGGCGCTCAAACTCCTGCCGCATGGCCTCCACCGTGTCCTGGGGGCCTGCCAGGGCCTCCAGGGAGGCGGCCTGGGAGATGGAGCAGGGGTTGCCGGTGGAATGGCTCAGGTAACTGCTGCAAATCTTCATAATATTGGCGGGGCCAGCCAGATAGCCGATACGCCAGCCGGTCATGGCGTAGGACTTGGAGACGCCGTTGACCAGAATCGTGTGGTCATAGACCTCCTGCCCCAGGGCCGCCACAGAAGTGAAGGTCACATCGCCATAAACCAGCTTATAATAAATCTCATCGGAGAGGATGTACAGGTCATGCTTGACGCAGACATCCGCCAGGGCCTGCAACTCTTCCTTCGTATAAACCATGCCAGTGGGGTTGCTGGGGTTGTTGAGGATCAGGCACTTGGTCTTGGGGGTGATGGCCGCCTCCAGCTTTTCCGGGGTCAGCTTAAAGTTCTCCGCCTCGGAGGCGTGAAGCACCACTGGCACGCCGCCTACCATCTGAATCAACTCCAGATAGGAGACCCAGTAAGGGGCGGGGAGGATCACCTCATCCCCATCGTTCACCAGCGTTTGCAGCGCCACATACAGGCAGTGCTTTGCGCCGGAGGTGACAACGATCTGGTTAGGCTGGTAAGTGACACCCATGTCCTCCTGCAGACGCTTGCAGACGGCCCGTTTCAGCTCCGCCGTGCCACCGGCGGGGGTGTACTTGGTCTGATGCTGGGTGATGGCGCGAATCGCCGCCATATTGATATTATCCGGGGTGGGGAAATCAGGTTCACCGCAGGTGAAACCAATCACGTCAATGCCGCTGGCCTTCATCTCGTTATAGAGGTTGTTCAGGCTCATGGTGGCGGAGGGGTGGATCGCGGACGCGACGGTTGCTAAGGATTTCATGGCTCCCATTCCTTTCATTCTTTCAAACTGGGCGCAGGGCCGTCCTGACGGGTTTTATAGGATCTCTGCACTCAACATGAAATATTATATGCTCTGACTTGCAAAATTGCAAGGGCAAAATGTACAAAATTCCAGGAAATTGCATTGTATCAGCCGTTGCAATTCATTTTTTGGAGGAATGCACAAGGAATCCTGCAAAACGCCATGCCTTTTATGGCAAATACGAAGAGAGATGCAGACTCCGGACGCATAAAACAGCGCCGCACGGAGGCTTCCCTCCGTGCGGTGCTGCACGTCTGTGACAGTGTTTTACGTTACAGGGCTTCCCGAATCAGGCGGCCCATCTCCTTCGTGCCCACCAGCTGCTCCGGCGTACCGGCGATGTCCGCTGTGTGCCAACCTGCACCCAGGACAGCGTCCACCGCGTTCTCGATGGCGTCCGCCTCTGCCTGGAGGTGGAAGGAGTACCGGAACATCATGGACACGGACAGGATGGTGGCGATGGGGTTGGCCTTGTCCTGCCCGGCGATGTCCGGGGCGGAGCCGTGAATCGGCTCGTACAGGCCGGGGGCCTGGGCACCCAGAGAGGCGGAGGGCAGCAGGCCGATGGAGCCGGTGACCTGGGACGCCTCATCGGAGAGGATGTCGCCGAACATATTCTCCGTCACCACCACGTCGAACTGGCCGGGGTTCCGGACGATTTGCATGGCACAGTTATCCACCAGCATATCCTCATACGTCACATCCGGGTACTCCTGCGCCAGGCGGTGCATGACCTCCCGCCACAGGCGGCTGGTGGCCAGAACGTTGGCCTTGTCCACGCTGGTGACCTTCTTCCGGCGGAGGCGGGCCAACTCAAAGGCCTGGCGGCCAATGCGCTCAATTTCCATCTCGGAGTAGGCCATCAGGTCAGTGGCCTCCTGGCCCCGGTCCTCAGTCTGATAGCGCTCCCGCTTGCCGAAGTAGATGCCGCCGGTCAGCTCCCGCACCATCATAATGTCGAAGCCCTGCTCCGCCGTCTCCCGTTTCAGGGGAGACGCATCCTCCATGCCCTTGCGCATGGCAGCGGGGCGCAGGTTGGTGAACAGCTCCAAACCCTTGCGGATGGCCAGCAGTGCCGTCTCCGGCCGCTGCTCGGCGGGCTTGTCGCTGCCCCACTTGGGGCCGCCTACCGCGCCCAGCAGCACGGCGTCGCAGCTCTTGCAGGTCTCCGCCGTCCCGGCGGGATAGGATACGCCGCAGGCATCGGTGGCGCAGCCGCCCATCAGCACGTCCACAAACTGAAAGCTGTGGCCGAACTTTTCTCCCGCAGTTTCCATCACTTTAACGGCCTCGTTGACGATTTCCGGGCCAATGCCGTCGCCGCGAATCAGCGCAATTTTGTAGTTCATTGGAATGGTTCCCTCCTGTTTTTAGTTGTATATCGGTCAAACATTCTGTCAAAGGGGCATTGCCTGGAAGTCCTCCTCCGCAATGTCACAGCTATACTCATGGGTCAGCGTATAGCAGAAAATCTCTCCGTCCCTGCTGAACGCCAAATCCTCCAGCAGGATGCCGGTGGCTTCGTCCTGCTCCGTAAAGTCAAAGATGTTTTTTCGGCTTTTTAAAAATTCCAGCACGCAATAGTCCTTCCGGAAGAAGACCAAAAAGTGGGGATGGCCGGGCATATCCGAAGGGGCCTCGGTGTACCGGGTGGCAATGACGCTGTCCGTCAGCGCCGCCCAAACGGACTGCCGCAGCTCCTCCATATCCCTGAGGTACGGGTCTACGGTGAAGCAAACCGCATCCGCCCTGCCCCACACAAAGGTGAGGAACCTCAGATAGCTCTTCCTGTCCATCGGGCTATACTCCACAAATGGGCTGGGCTTGCGCGGCAACTTCTCCCTATCCGGCAGGATGCTCCGGCGCATGGCCGGTTACTTCGCCAGCCCCCGGGCCTTGAGGGATTCCATCAGCCCGCCGGACTGGATGATATTCTCAATAAAGGGCGGGAAAGGCGCGGCCTGAAAGGTTTTCCCGGTGGTCTCGTCGCAGATGACACCGCTGGCCAAATCCACGCTGATTTTGTCACCGGGCTGGATATTGGCCGCCGCCTCGGGGCACTCCAGGATGGGCAGGCCGATGTTGATGGCGTTGCGGTAGAAGATGCGGGCAAAGGAGGCCGCAATAACGCACTTCGCGCCGCTGGCCTTGATGGCCAGAGGAGCATGCTCCCGGGAGGAGCCGCAGCCGAAGTTGGCCCCGCCCACGATGATGTCCCCCTGCTCCACGCTGGAGGCGTAGTTGGGGTCAATGTCCTCCATGCAGTGGGAGGCCAGCGCCGCCTCGCTGGGGTCGTTCAGATACCGGGCCGGGATGATGACATCGGTATCCACATTGTCGCCATAGACATAAATTTTAGACATAAGTTCCGTTCCTCCTAGAATCTTATCATTTCAAACGCCGGGTTATACGGACGCTTACAGGGCAAATACTAAATCGTCCCCATCCAATTCGTCCAGCTGCCGGAAGCCAATGCTGATGTACAACGCCTGTGCCCGCCTGTTAAATACCTCCGTGGACAGCTTTACCGGTCTGTCGGGATAGGCGCGTTTTAAAAGCTCCACCGCTTTCTGAGCCGCAGCCTTTCCGTATCCCTGCCCCTGGTGCCTCACGTCAATAAAATAGCTCCAGCTGCTGGCCTCACCTTTGCCCAGCCATTCAGTGAACAGGATAAAACCAATTCGTTCTCCGTCCGGACGGCAAATCAGGCAGGGAAGGCTACGTTCCGGGTGTAGGTAGGCGCGCCCCAGAGAGAAGCCGCCGGAGTTGACGCACTCCCGCTGCTCCGGCGTCAGTTGGCAGCCCTCCACGGCATACCAGATGTCCTCATCGTCCTTCACGGGACGGAACAGGATGTTGTCTGGTTCCATCTCTGCGAGGATCGGCAAAAGGCGTTCCTTCATGGTCGGCATTGGTTATTCTCCTTCATCAAAGCTCGGCAGGGTCGGCCAGGACGCCCATCACCGCGGAGGCCGCCGCCACCGTGGGGGAGGCCAGGATAACTTTACTGTCCACATGGCCCATGCGCCCCACAAAGTTCCGGTTGGTGGTGGACACGGCCACTTCGCCCTCGCACATACAGCCCATGTGGCCGCCCAGGCAGGGGCCACAGGTGGGGGTGGAGATGGCGCAACCTGCCTCCAGCAAGTCCATGTAAATGCCCTCCTGAATCATCTGGGCGATGATTTCCTGGGTGGCGGGGAGGACGATGCAGCGGACGCCGGGGGCCACCTTGCGGCCCTTCAAAATTGCCGCCGCCGCCCGCATATCACTGATGCGGCCGTTGGTGCAGGAGCCGATAACCACCTGGTCCAGCTTGATGCCTTTGACCTCCTGCACCCGCTTGGCGTTGCCGGGCAGGAAGGGCATGGCTACGGTGGAGTCCAGCTCGTCCAGGTTGATGACTACCTCCCGCTCGTACTCCGCGTCGGGGTCAGCCTCGTAAATCACCGGCTGGCGGTCGGTGCGGCCCTTCAAATAGTCCAGCGTCTTATCGTCTACCGGGAAGATGCCGTTCTTCGCCCCGGCCTCGATGGCCATATTGGCGATGGTGAACCGGTCGTCCATAGTCAGCTCGCTCATAGCGGGGCCGGTGAACTCCAGGCTCTTATACAGCGCCCCGTCCACGCCGATTTCCCCAATCAGGTGGAGCATCACGTCCTTGCCAGAGACGAAGGGCTTGAACTTGCCGGTCAGCGTCACCTTGATGGCGGAGGGCACCTTGAACCAGTTCAGGCCGCTGGCCATGCCAGCCGCCATGTCGGTGGAGCCCACGCCGGTGGAGAAGGCCCCCAGCGCGCCATAGGTGCAGGTGTGGGAGTCTGCGCCGATGGTCAGGTCGCCGGGCACCACCAACCCCTTTTCGGGAATCAGGGCGTGCTCCACCCCCATCTCGCCCACGTCATAGAAGTGGGTCAGCCCCTGGGCATGGGCGAAGTCCCGGGCCACCTTGCACAGCTGGGCCGCCTTGATGTCCTTGCAGGGGGTGTAGTGATCCAGCACAATGACGATTTTGTCCTTGTCATACACCTGCTGGATGCCGTACTCCTCCAGCACACCGATGGCCACCGGTGCGGTCACGTCATTGCCGTGTACCAAATCCAGCTTTGCCTCGATGAGCTGGCCGGGCGTCACGCTGCTCAGCCCCGCGTGGGCGGCTAAAATCTTCTGGGTCATTGTCATTCCCATGGTAAACGTACCTCCTGTTTCACCTGCGGCGCTGGCGCCGCTGTCTGCTGCTTCTATCATACCGAATCTGGTTGCAAAAGAATGTAAACTATGATACAATCTCCCCAAAGGGAGGGAATTTTATGGAATATTTCAGCTTGCAGGAACTGAACCTGCCCAAGGACATCTGGACGCCCTTCGCCGCCCACCATCAGGCCCGGCGTTACCGCCCTGGCCAAATCATTTATTTGCAGGACACCACCGCCGGACACTTTTACTACCTGAAAGGCGGACGGGTGAAAACCTACAGTTCCTCACAGGAGGGTGTGGAGCGGGTGCTGAACATCTACCACAGCGGAAGCCTGTTCGGGGAGGCCTCCTTCTTTGACGAGCTGCCGCGGGTCTCCTCCGCCGTGGCCATGACGGAGTGCGCCATCATCCCCATTGACCGGCAGATGGCGGCGGAGGAGATGTCCGCCAACCCGGAGCTGGCCTTGGCCCTGCTGAAGTACCTGGCCCGGACAGTGCGGCTGCTCTCCTCCCAGGTGGACAATATGGCCTTCCTCCGGGCTGACCAGCGGCTGGCCCAGTACCTGCTGACCCTGCCCAGGGAGGCGGACGGGCTTGTCCGCTGCTCTCAGGAGGAACTGGCCGCCGCCATCAGCGCCAGCCGGGTCACGGTGAACCGGACGTTGCAGCGCTTCGCCCAGGCGGGGCTGGTAGAAACGGAATACGGCGGGGTGCGGATTTTAAACCCCCAGGGCCTGGCGGACTGTTAGGGAACCTCTCCCCTGCTGCCCTATGCTGCAATCAAACGCCCGTCCGACAGTTACTCTTTGCCGCTGCCCCACGCCGGGGGAGGAAAAAGCGCTGTCGGACGGGCGTTCGATTTTCTACATATCAGGCGGGTGCTGGGCGCGCTTACTCCTGCTCTGCCGCCTGTCCGGGCCAGGGAATCAGCACCTTCAAATAGAACCAGCCATCCTCTGCCCGAACGGAGACGGTGCCGTCGTATTTTTGGGCGACATAGCGAATACTCTTGATGCCGTAGCCGTGGTTTTCCTTATCGGCCTTGGTGGTCTGGTATTCCCCGTCCACCACCTCCGGCGCAGCGGCGCAGAAATTCTCCACCTGAATCACCAAGAAGCCGTTTTTCAGATAGACCGCCACGCGAATCAACCGCTGCTCCGGCTCCTCCAGCTTGCCCACGCTTTCAATGGCGTTGTCCAGCGCGTTTCCGAAGATGCTGCAAATATCC
>JAJQFX010000288.1 GCA_021200895.1 Clostridiales bacterium
CTACCTCCGCAAAGACAACTACCTTGAAAAGCTCCCCATGTTCTGCGCTTCCCGTTATATCACATATAATCGGCAGTGGACGGAACGGGCGCGGATTATGAAGTCAGCGGATGGCGCGGATAAATATGCGCAGGACGTTGCAAGCGGCAAATTGTCTCAGTTCCTGCTGAAATGCCTGCTGTTTACCTGCACAGAAATGCAGAACCATATGCGGACTTTCACGGGCAGTGACGGACGGTTTTACCGGAATGAATTGTGCCTTGACGGTACAAATGGGGAGACAATCGCCCTGCGGGATATAAGAGCCCTTGATATGGACGAAAAAGAGGCTGCACTGCTACTTCAATGGAACACAGTTTTAGACTGTGCAAAGCAGTGCGACGGCTATAACCCCGCCTTGACTTATGGGGTCTATCAGATTTTCGCCGAACTTGATACGTTCCATAAGGACGAAACAACAGGCGACACGGTTTGGGATAATTTAGAATTGCATACCGCTCTTGCAGGATTGAAAACGCTCGTCAAGGATTACTATAATACAGAAATTGTTCCTGTTTTGTTTGAGTATGAATTTTTGAAGTAAATAGGAAAGGCGATTGCCCCAAAAAAGTCAACGCATCCGACCCGCGCTCCCAAGCGCAGGGTCGGATGCGTTCGTTTTCCGGAACCGTCAGGGGCGGCTCACTTCACGGCCACCAACTCCATCTCCATCTTCGCACCGGCGGGCAGCTTCGCCACCTGCACGCAGGAGCGGGCGGGAGGATTTTCCGGGAAGCGGGTGGCGTAGATGGCGTTCATGGCGGCAAAGTCGGCCAGGTCCGTCAGAAACACGGTGGTCTTCACCACGTTGGCAAAGGTCATATCCGCGGCGGCCAGGACGCTTTCCAGGTTGCGGAACACCTGCTCCGCCTGGGCCTCGATGGTGTCCCCGGCCAGTTTGCCGGTCTCCGGCACCAGCGGCACCTGGCCGGAGGTGAACAGGGTGTTCCCCGTCAGGATGGCGTGGGAGTAGGGGCCCAGGGCGGCGGGGGCGTTGGTTGCGGTGATAACGGTAGACATAAGAATCAGACTCCTTTTCCATGTTGGTGTTTTTATTTTAACACACCGGAAAGAATCCGTAAACCCCACCCTTTACGGAACGTTTGTTCTGTGCTATAATCAAGTGGGTCGGCAGTTCGGCCTGTGCAAAGGGCGGAAAGGAAGATGCGGATGGTGATTATGGGCATTGACCCGGGGGTGGCCACCGTTGGGTTCGGGGTCATTCAGGCGGAGCGGGCCAGGAACACGCTGCTCCGCTACGGGGTCATCACGACCCCGGCCGGTATCCCCCTGTCCGCCCGGCTCCTGCAAATCCATCAGGATATGGGGGAGCTGCTGGACACCTATTCCCCGGATGAAATCGCCATTGAGGAGCTGTTTTTCAGCAAGAACATCACCACCGGCATTGCCGTGGCCCACGGGCGGGGGGTCATCCTGCTGGCGGCGGAGGAGCACGGCGTCCCCGTGTTCGAGTACACCCCCAACCAGGTGAAGCAGGCGGTGACAGGATACGGGAAGGCGGAGAAGAAACAGGTCATGCTGATGACCCAGCGGCTGCTCCGCATGAATCAACTCCCCCACCCCGATGACGCCGCCGACGCCCTGGCCCTGGCCATCTGCCACAGCCGGGCCGCCACCAGCCTGCTGAATACGGAGCGGGAGTTTGACCCCGGCCGGTATGACACCAGATAGCGCCCGCCGCTTCCCCGGAGGAAACGATGTCGATTTCCCCTGATAAATGAGGTTTTTGTTATGTTTTACTATCTTTACGGCACGGTGGCCCATGTCGCGCCCTATCTTGCCGTCCTGGACTGCGGCGGCGTAGGCTACGCCTGCAAAACCACCAACTTCACCCTCTCTACTCTCCACAAGGGGGAGAAGGCAAAGCTCTACACCCACCTGGCAGTGAAGGAGGACGACGTGACCCTGTACGGCTTCGCCACGGAGGAGGAGCGGAACCTGTTCCTGCTGCTGCTCTCCGTGTCCGGCGTGGGGCCGAAGGCGGCGCTGTCCATCCTGTCCACCTCCTCCCCCTCCAGCCTGGCCCTGGCCATCATCACCGGCGACTTGAAGGCGTTGACCTCCGCCGCCGGGGTGGGGAAGAAGCTGGCCCAGCGCATCGTGCTGGAGTTGAAGGACAAGCTGGCGAAGGAGCAGGACGCCCAGTTCCAGAACGGCGGCATCTCCCCCGCTAACCAGGACACGGTGATTCCGGAGGACAAGCTCTCCGAAGCCGGCGCGGCCCTCCAGGTGCTGGGCTACCATCAGAACGAAATCAACACCGCGCTGAAGGGGCTGGACGTGTCCGCCCTGACCCTGGAGGAACTGGTGAAGCAGGCGCTGAAACGCCTTGCGAAGTAAGAAGGAGGGCGGTGCATCATGGCAATCACAAACAGCGATGAGGGCGTCTTTGCCCCGGAACCCCTTGTCACCTCCTCCCTCATCCGGGAGGACGAGGGGGAGTACACCCTCCGCCCCCAGCGCTTGCAGGACTATATCGGCCAGGAGAAGGCCAAGAGCAACCTGGACGTTTTCATTCAGGCAGCGAAGCTGCGGGAGGAGCCGTTAGACCATGTCCTGCTCCACGGCCCCCCTGGCCTGGGCAAGACCACCCTGGCCGGTATCATCGCCCACGAGATGGGGGTCAACATCCGCATCACCTCCGGCCCCGCCATGGAGAAGCCGGGGGATTTGGTGGCGCTGCTGACCAACCTCTCCGAGAACGACATTTTGTTTGTGGACGAGATTCACCGGATGAACCGGGCCATTGAGGAAATCCTTTACCCCGCCATGGAGGACTACGTTGTAGACATCATCATCGGCAAGGGCCCCAGCGCCAACTCCATCCGGCTGGATTTGCCCAAGTTCACCCTCATCGGAGCCACCACCCGGGCCGGTTCCCTGTCCGCCCCCCTGCGGGACCGGTTCGGCGTCCAGCTGCGGCTGGAGCTGTACACCCCGGAGGAGCTGGCGCTGATTGTGAAGCGCAGCGCAGCAATTTTGAACGTCCCCATCGAAGAATCCGGTGCGTGGGAAATTGCCAAGCGCAGCCGGGGCACCCCCCGCATCGCCAACCGCTTCCTGCGGCGGGTGCGGGACTTCGCTCAGGTCAAGGCGGGGGGCGTCATCACCGCGGCGGTGGCGGACGACGCCCTCAGCGCCCTGGATGTGGACTACCTGGGTTTGGACGACATTGACCGGCGGATGCTGCGGGCCATCATTGAGTTCTATCACGGCGGCCCGGTAGGGCTGGAAACCCTGGCGGCCACCATCAACGAGGACGCCGAGACCCTGGAGGATATGTACGAGCCCTACCTGATGCAAATCGGCATCCTGACCCGTACCCCCCGGGGCCGATGCGTCACTCAGAAGGCATATGAGCATTTGCATCTGCCCTACCCTGGGGAGCAGCAGTCGCTGTTCCCATAAGCGGGAACGTCAGCGCAAAGGAGGGACAGCCGTGGAACGGGAAAAGACCTGCTGCTTCACCGGGCACCGGCCCCAGGCCCTGGGCTGGAAGCAGAAGGAGCCGGATTTGCGCCGTATCCTGATGGAGGAGCGGCTGGCCCTGGAGGTGGAGCGGGCCTACCAGCTGGGCTACCGGCATTTCATCACCGGCATGGCCCGGGGAAGCGACCTGCTGGCGGCGGAGGCAGTGCTGCGGGCCAAGCTGCTCCACCCGGACATCCGGCTGGAGGCGGCGGTGCCCTGCAAGGACCAGACCCAGCATTGGACACCGGCGGAGCAGGCCCAGTACGAGCGCGTCCTGGCCCAGTGCGACCAGGCGCCGGACTACCTGCCGGACTATGACGAGGGCTGCATGATGCGCCGCAACCGGTACATGGTGGCGAAATCCAGTCGCATCATCGCCGTCTACAACGGCCGCACCAACGGCGGCACAAAAAAGACCCTCCTTCTGGCGGTGGAGGAGGGGTTGGACATCGTGATTCTGGACCCGGAGGACCCCATGCGGGGGGCGTAAAGGAGCGGTATGCACCGCTCCTTTTTGCGTCGCATAGTATGGCACATCAGCGGATGCTCCCGCAAACGCGGCGAGCGGAAACAAGAAGGGGTGTTGCCAAGCTATGAAGAGGGAGTTACATTTTTGGGTCCTGGGCGGCGACCTGCGCCAGGTGAAGCTGGCGCGGCAGCTGGCGGAGGACGGACATTTGGTGCAGACCTGCGCCATGGAACTGCGGGGCACGGAGGAGGAGCTGACCGGTTCGGATACCCTTCGGGGCATCGAGTGGGCCAACTGCGTCATTCTGCCGCTGCCCGCGGCCAGGGAGGACGGGATGCTGAACGCGCCGCTGTCTGACCGCAGGCTGCCCATCACGGACATATTGGCGGCCATGCAGCCGGGGCAGCTGCTCTGCGCCGGGAAGCTGCCGGGCCGCTTTGTGCAGGCGGCAGAGGAAAAGGGCCTCCTGGTGCGGGACTACTTCGCCCGGGAGGAACTGGCCATCGCCAACGGCGTCCCCACGGCGGAGGGTACCATTCAAATCGCCATGGAGGAGCTGCCCACCACCCTCTTCGGCTGCCGGGTGCTGGTCATCGGCTACGGGCGGCTGGGGAAGCTGCTGGCCCAGCGGCTGAAGGGGCTGGGGGCCAGGGTGACGGTGTCCGCCCGGAACTATGCGGATTTGGCCTGGATCGAGGCCAGCGGCTATTCGCCGGAGCATACGGAGCAGCTAGACGGCTGGCTGTGGGGCTACAGCCTGGTCATCAACACCGTTCCCGCCCTGGTGCTGGACGGTGCGCGGCTGGGCGACCTGGACCAGAACTGCCTCATCATCGACCTGGCCTCCCAGCCCGGCGGGGTGGACTATGAGGCGGCAGCCCGGCTGGGCATCAAGGCCATCCACGCCCTGTCTCTGCCGGGGAAGGTGGCTCCGGAGACCTCCGGCCGCATCATCCGGGACACGGTGTATCACATCATGCAGGAGGTGGACGCATGAGCCGCCGCAGCGAAGTGATCGGGTTCGCGCTGACCGGCTCCTTCTGCACCCTGGCCCACGTCCTGCCGGTGGTGGAGGCGCTGGCGGGGCAGTATGAGACGGTCATCCCCATCCTCTCTGAGCATTGCGCCGCCATGGATACCCGCTTCGGCCCGGCGGAGCACTGGCGGCAGGAGCTGACGCGCATCTGCGGACGCCCGCCCATCGACACGATTCAGGGGGCGGAGCCCATCGGCCCGAAGAAGCTGCTGGACCTCTTAATCATCGCCCCCTGCACCGGGAACACCCTGGGGAAGCTGGCGGGGGGCATTACGGACACCTCCGTCACCATGGCAGCCAAGGCCCACCTGCGCAACGAGGGGCCGGTGCTGGTGGGGGTGTCCACCAACGACGGCCTTTCCGCGTCGCTGCAAAGCATCGGCGTGCTGGCCTGCCGGAGGAACTTCTATTTCGTCCCCTTCCGGCAGGACGACGCGGAGAAGAAACCCTGCTCCCTGGTGGCAGACTGGGGGCAGATCCCGGCCTGCGCGGAGGCGGCGCTGGCCCGCAAACAGGTGCAGCCGCTGCTGCTGTGACACAGCGCGCCCCCTGCCTCCGAACGCGCCAGCCGACAGACCTGGAAAGGTCTGCCGGCTGGCATTTGCCGCTATTGTCCGATTTTATACCGCTTGATTTTCGCGGTGGTCGTCTTTTCAAAGGGGGTCTCCCGCACCACCAGCTTCTGAACGTGCTTGCAGGCGGGGAGGGTGGCGTTCATCTTCTCCAGCTTTTTCTGGATGCGGCGGGCCACCTCCTGCCGGGGGAGGTCGCTCTCCTCCGGGTACACCTCCGCCGTGATTTTGCCCTCCCGCTCGTAGACCACCACCTCGCTGACCTCACTGATGCGGGCCACAGCCTGCTCCAGCTCCTCCGGGGAGACATTCTCCCCCGTTGGACAGGATGATGAGGTTCTTCTTCCGCCCGGTGATGAAGAGGAAGCCGTCCTTGTTCAGATAGCCCCGGTCGCCGGTGTGGAACCAGGGGCCCTCCATGACCTGAGCGGTGGCGGCGGGGTCGTTGTAGTAGCCCAGCATGACCACCCTGCTGTCCACGCAGACCTCGCCCTCGCCATGCTTGTCCGGGTCATCGATTTTGAGCTGAACGCCGGGCAGCACCTGGCCCACGGAGCCGTCGCAGACCCAGTGGTTCCGGTTCACCGCCAGCACCGGGGAGCACTCCGTAATGCCGTAGCCGTTCAGAATCTCTATCCCCAGGCTGCGGAACTCCTTCACATAGCGGGGGTCGAGGGGCGCGCCGCCGCAGATGATATACTCCAGGTTGCCGCCGAATTTGGAGCGGACGCTGTCAAACAGCTCCCTCCGCCGGTCAATGCCCACCTTCAGCAGTGCGTCGGACAGGCGCATCCCACTCAGCAGCTTTTTGGCCTGGCCCTGCTTCTCCGCCGTGCGCCAGATGGTCTTGGAGAAGGTCTCCACAAACAGGGGCACCAGGAACAAAATCTGGGGCTTGGCGATGGGCACCTCCCGCATAAAGTTGGCCAGATTGCCGCAGATAAAGATGGGGACGTGATAGTGAATGGGCATCATCACCGAGGTCACAAGGCCGAAGGCGTGGTGAAAGGGCAGCACCGCCATGGTGGGGCCGCCGGGGACGAAGTTCTGCACGGCGTAGTTGATGTCCGCCGTCATATTGGTCTGGGAGAGCATGACCCCCTTGCTGAACCCGGTGGAGCCAGAGGTGAAAAAGATGGTGCAGAGGGCGTCCGGGTCGGTCTCCACAGCTTCGAAATTGTACCTGCCCCGGCTCAGATACCGCTGTCCCTTCTCCAGGGCGCGGGGGAACAGCTCCAGGGAGAAGTACCGCTTTTTCCGGCCAAAGGTCTGCCTGCAAAAGGCGGCCTTGGCCTCACAGTGGGGGCTGTAAATCAGCATACTGGCGTCGCTCTGGCGCATCAGCTGAACGACCTCCAGGTTTCCGGCGTCTTTGGCCAGCAGCACCGCCACATTCCCCGTCAGCACAATGGCGAAGTAGGCCACCAGCCAAGGGTAGGAGTTCTCCCCCATCAGGGCGATGTGCTGGCCCCGGAGCCGGTACCGCATCAGATAGGCTCCGGCCCGCTGCACATCCTGGTAGAACTCCAGGTAGGTCTTTTCCCGCAGGGTCTTGCGGCCCTCCATCCACCGGAATGCCACGTCCAGGAGATAAGCGTCCCGCTTTATCTCCAGCAGCTCCCGCAGGGAGTGCAGCTCCGGCAGGAAGTGGTACGGGGGATAGTTTTTATTTTTCATAGTGTATAGCACTCCGTAACTTCAAATAGGATGGTATCAGTTTAAAAGGAGACCTTGCAAAAGTCAAGGGTAATATCAGGGGAAAGCGGCACTTTTCTCCTGTCATGCTTCGTCTAGGCAAAAGATTATCCCGCCCCGGAAGAACCGGAGCGGGATAACCCAAAAGAAAGGAGAGAGAGAGAAAAGAAGAAAGAGAGAAAAGAGGTTTTTTATGATATGTTCCTGCTGCTGGTATTATAGTACCGCAAAGAAGGTGCGAAGTGTTGAACAGTTTGTAGCAAGTTTGTAAATGGTTTGTGAACATGGTTGCCATCCGAAGGAGCAGGGGCGGCAGCCGGAGGAGCCTTCCGCGCCTTACGCCAGGCTATAGTTATCCTCGATGGCCTTCACCTGCCGGTAGAGCATGGTGTTCGCCGGGACGGGGATGTGGTGCGCCGCCGCCAGCTCCAGAATTTTGCCGGTGAGGGCATCGATTTCGGTGGGCTGACGCCTGCGGATGTCCTGGAGGGTGGAGCTGTTGTGGTGATAGGTGTCCGGCAGCAGCTTGCCGTAGAACTCCTTCCGATACTCCTCCGGCGTGGCCCAATAGGTGGCGTATCCGGCGGCGGTCATAACGGCAAAGACCTCGTCTATCAAATCGTTCATAATCGCCACGCTGTAGGCGGACTCCCCCAGCGCCCCATAGTGTACCCCCAGCACCGCCCCCAGGGGGTTCAGGGTACAGTTGTAGAGCATCTTCGCCCACAGCGCCGCCGTCACGTTGTCCGTCACCTGGCAGGGGATGCCCCCGGCGGCGATGGCCTCCGCCAGCGGCTCCAGAGGGGTCACGTCCAGCCTGTACAGGCTCCCCAGCAGGATGGGGGCGGTGTGGACGGTGACATTGGAGACGTTGGGGGTGGTGCGCTGGAAGCCGGTGATGACCCGGGCGGAGCAGACCTGTTCCCTGGGAAAGTAGTCCAGATAGGCCCCGTCGTTGCCCCAGCCGTTCTGCATCAGCACCAGTTTCCCCTCTGGCTTCAAAATCTCCCGGTGGGCGGACAGTGCGGCGGCAACGGCGGGATTGGCCATGGCCTTGACGGAAATCAGCACATAGTCAAAGCTGCCCGCTGGAAACGCGCCGTAATCGTCCGCCACAGTCAGTTCATCTGCCGGAATCTCCGCCGGGCCAAACAGCCCGGTGCGGCGGACGCCTCCGGCGGCGATGGCCTCCTTCGTGGCCCCTCTGGCGTAAAAGGACACAGCGCAGCCCGCCTGATGGAGGGTAGCTCCAATGGCCACGCCAATGGCCCCTGCGCCGACAATCAAACAGTTCATGGAAACCCGACCTTTCGTTTTTCTTTGCTGTCATTATAATCCAAACCTGGCAAATTGGGAAGAGCTACCCAGGATTTTCCGGTATGGTTTCGCCGGGGGCGGACAAACTTGGAGGGAAATGAACTGATAGAGAGGAAGTCACCCCATGTCCATGAATCTTAGCCGCCGCACGGTGGTGCGTATCATCAGCTTCCTGACGGCAGGCGTGCTGGCGCTGGCCGTCACCGTGTTGACCCAGCGCAGCGCCCTGGCCTACGAGCGGCAGCAGAACGCCAATACCTACCTGCGGGCCTTCGACCAGCTGACCAGCAGCGTGGATAAGCTGGACGCCGCGTTGGAGAAGTGCGTCTACGCCACCAGCCCCGCTATCGTATCCGCCCTGTCCGCCCAAATCTACGCAGAAGCCCTGAGTGCCCAGCAGGCCCTGGGCGAGCTGCCCTACGCCAACCTCCAGCTGGAGCAGACCGCCGCCTTTGTGGCGAAAACCGGGGACTACGCCAGCGCCCTGTCCCGCTCCGTCCTTCAAAATGACGGCTACTCCGGTGATGAACTGGATAGCGTAAAGGCCCTCCACCAGGCCGCCGCCGAATTGAAGGAACGGCTTCACACTCTGGAGAATCAGCTCTATGACGGCACCGCCACCCTGGAGGATGTGGAGGCCGTCACGAAGCGCCTCTCCCAGCTGACGGAGGAGGGGGATGTGCTGGCGGACAGCAGCTATCAGGACATCGAGGCCGAGTTCCCGGAGATGCCCACCCTGATTTATGACGGCCCCTTCTCGGAGCATTTGCAGTCCCGCACCGCCGCCATGCTGGAGGGGGCGGACAGCGTCTCCCAGGAGGAGGCCCGCAGCCTGGCGGCGGACTGGCTGGGGGTGGATGCCGCTGACCTGACCGGCGAGGCGGACATGAACGGCAAACTCCCCTGCTATGTGTTCTCCGCCCTTCTGGAGGACGGCTCCTCCACCATCTACGTCACAAAACAGGGGGGCCAGGTGCTGGCCTGGGGCAACGGGCGCGCCGTGGGGGCGGAGACCATGGACGCCCAGCAGGGCGTCAAGGCGGCCCGGCGCTACCTGGAGGGCCACGGCATCACCGGCATGGAGGAGAGCTATTTCATTGACCAAGGCAGCTGCCTGACTGTCAACTTCGCCGCCACCCAGGACGGCGTCACCTGCTACCCCGACCTCATCAAGGTAGAGGTGGCCCTGGACACCGGCTCCGTGGTGGGCTATGAAGCGGAGGGCTACCTGATGAACCACACCCGGCGCACCGATACCGTCCCCGCCGTCACGGCGGAGGAGGCCCAGGGCGTGGTCTCCGGTGAGCTGGAGGTGCTGTCCTGCCAGCTGGCCATCGTCCCCACCGATGGGGAGGGCGAGGTGCTGTGCTGGGAGTTCAAGTGTGAAAACGAGGACGGCCTCCACTATATCGTCTATGTGAACGCCGCCACCGGGGCGGAGTATCGCCTCTTCCGGCTGGTGGAGGACGAGAGCGGCACGCTGGTGCTATAAGGGGCAGGGAAGCGGTTTTTCCCGTATTTCAACAGGTTCCGGCCCGTTTTACAGTTGCGTTTTTGAACGCACTGTGCTAAAATAACTCAGACGTGATCGTTTTGTCCCCCTTCCGCCGTCCAGTCTGTTGCTTCCGGCTGAGGTGTCGGCAAGGGGGCGGGGGATAGCGGCCCGGCTTCGGGCGGCTATCCTACATACTTTCCTGATGGAACGAAAGCGCAAGTTGGCTGCCCGGCGGAGGGCGTTCAGCGTATCGCAGGAATCGCGCCCCGGCGCACGGAGGTTGATTGGAATATGGAAGAACAAAAAAAGGTCATGCTGTCCGGCATCCAGCCCAGCGGCGAGCTGACCCTGGGCTCCTACCTGGGGGCCATCCGGAACTGTGCGGAGCGGGCCGACCAGTTTGACTGCTACTACTTCATGGCGGATATGCACACCATCACTGTCCGCCAGAACCCCGCCGAGCTGCGCCGCCGCACTGTCTCTCAGCTGGCGGCCTACATCGCCTGCGGCCTGGACCCGGAGAAGAACACCCTTTTTATCCAGAGCCACGTCCCCGCCCACGCCCAGCTGGGGTGGGTGCTGAACTGCTACACCATGTACGGCGAGCTGACCCGCATGACCCAGTTCAAGGCCAAAAGCGCCCAGCACGCCGAGAACATCAACGCCGGTCTCTTTGACTATCCCGTGCTGATGGCGGCGGACATTCTGATTTACCAGCCGGACTATGTGCCGGTGGGGGATGACCAGAAGCAGCACGTTGAGCTTTGCCGGGACATTGCCGAGCGCTTCAACGGCATTTACGGCCCGGTGTTCAAGGTGCCGGAGCCTTACATCCCCAAGGTGGGAGCCAGAATTATGAGCCTGTCCTCCCCGGAGGATAAGATGTCCAAGTCCGACCATGACCCCAACGGCTGCGTCTACCTGCTGGATGACCCCGCCGTCATGGCGAAGAAGTTCAAGCGGGCGGTGACGGACAGCGAGACCAGCGTCCACTTCGACCCGGTGAACAAGCCGGGCATCTCCAACCTGATGCAGATTTACGCCTGCGCCACCGGCAAAACCTATGACGCAATCGAGAAAGAGTTCGACGGCATAGGTTACGGCGCATTCAAGACCGCCGTGGGGGACGCCACCATTGAGATGTGCCGCCCCATCCGGGAGGAGACGGAGCGGCTGCTGAAGGATAAGGCGTATCTGGAGCAGGTCTACACCGCCGGTGCGGAGAAGGCCTCCTACATCGCCAATAAGACCCTGCGGAAGGTCTATAAGAAGGTTGGCTTCGTCCCCAGGTGAGGAACCCCGCCACGCTATTGGAAAAGAGGTGAACCGCCATCATTACCACGCTACCGGCCATCGCCGCCACAGGCTGCGCCCTTCTGGCCGCCTTCGTGCTGACCCTCGCCACCACCCCCCTGGCAAAGAAGCTGGCCATCCGGCTGGGGGCCATCGATATGCCCGGCAAAAAGGGGACGGAGTCGGAACGTCACCTCCATACCACTCCTACCCCCCGCATGGGCGGGCTGGCCATCTATGTGGGCTGCCGTGCGGCGATTTTGCTGTTCGTACCCATGACCGACAAGGTGCTCTATATGCTGTTAGGCAGCATCATCATTGTGGTGCTGGGCGTCTTAGATGATATTTACAACCTCCGCCCTCTGGTGAAGCTGGTGGTGCAGCTGCTGGCGGCAGGGGTGGCCGTCTACGGCGGCAACGTCATTCGCTTTGTCAGCAGCCTCAGCGCTGTCTCCGACAGCTCCAACTGGAACCTGGGGGTGCTGTCCGTTCCGGTCAGCATCCTCTGGATCGTCACCATCACCAACGCGGTAAACCTCATCGACGGGTTGGACGGGCTGGCGGCGGGGGTGTCCACCATCTCCGCTATCAGCATGGTAATCATCGCCCTGACTTATTCCAACTACGCCGTAGCGGTCATCACCGGCGCACTGGCGGGGGCCTGCATCGGCTTCCTGCCCTACAATAAGGCCCCCGCCAAAATCTTCATGGGGGACACCGGCTCCACCTTTATCGGTTATATCCTGGCGGTGGCCAGTATCCAGGGGCTGTTCAAGTTCTACGCCCTGATTTCCTTCGTGATTCCCTTCCTGATGCTGGGCCTGCCCATTTTTGACATTTGCTACGCCTTTATCCTTCGCATCAGCCACGGGGAGAACCCCATGCACGCCGACCGGAAGCACGTCCACTATCGCCTTATCGACATGGGCCTCTCCAAGAAGCAGACGGTGGCCGTTCTGTACACCGCCTCCGCCATCCTGGGGCTGACCTCTGTAATTTGTACCACCAGCGGCCTGGTGCGGGCGCTGGTGGCGCTGGTGGCCGTCGGCCTTGTGGGGCTTGTCAGCCTGAGGATGTATGTGACCCACCTGTACGCCATGCGGGGCCGGATGGAGGAGGGGCAAGACCGGCCCAAGCCGCTGCCCGGCAAGGGCACAGGCGCTTCTATCCCCAAAGCCTCCCCACAGGACACCGCCGAGGCCGGCCCCGCCGACGCCGACCCGGCGCAGCAGGGGTGAGTTTACAACCCCATCAGCAGCACCAGGGCCAGGATGATGAGCCATTCGTCGTCCTCCGACTCCTTGAAGAGGTAAATCAACACCAGCAGGAGCAGGATGTCCCCTTTGTCCAGCTTCCCCAGGCCCAGGGAATCCAGCAGTCCGCCTCCCGGTCGGGAGCCGTCCCCCTGGAACAGCCTGGGCAGACCGCCGCCCAACAGCCGCCCCAGAAGGCCGCCCAGGCCCTCCCCCGCCTGCTTCGGCGGGGAGCCGCTGTCCCGCTCCGAAGCGCTGTCCTCCACCGGTATAAATTCCTCATTGGGAATGTAGCGGTTATACATGATGCTCCTCCCGGAATAGTCCGAAGGCCGCCTGAATCACCCGGGAGATGCGGGTGATTTGCAGGGCCTTCTCCACCTTCTCCTGCCGCTCCGGCCGGAGGAAGGGGCGCATGGCGGTCAGCAGCGCCGCCTTCTCATCCTCCCCTCTGGCGTACTCCCGGTAGAGGGCAGCCAGCTTGGTGAGCATAGACGGGTCTAAGCCCTGAAGGAGGGACAGCATATCCCCCGTCTGCTGCGCCGCTCCTCCCTGAGGCGGCTGGCCCGGTGCCTCCTGGGGCTGGGCCTGGCCCTCCTGGGCAGGCGCGCCCCCCTCCGGCTTGCCGGAGATGGAATTGGCCAGCGCCATGATCTGCCCCATGGTTTCCGGTGAGGAGAGGATGGTATTCAGCTTTTCTTCAAAATCCTCCATGGGTCAGACCTCCCCTCTGTCAGCGGCGGTTCAGCTTCTGCTCCATCTGCGCCAGGGCAGCGGCCCCGTCTTTGGTGCTGCTCAGGTTGGTCAGCATGGCGCTGAGGCCCCTGGCATCGCCTCCCTTGGCCTGTTGGGCGGCTTCCTGGAGAGCCGCTCCATTCTGGGCGGACAGCACGGACAACAGCTGCTTCGTCTCCGGTGAGCCCAGCAGCTCCTTCAACGCGGCGGCATCCTGCATCAGCGACGCCGCCTCCGGCGATTCAAGGACATTCTTCGGTTCCTGCTTCATCGTGACCTCCCCCTGCGTCCTGGGACGCATCTGTCAGCGTTCTTCCGGGGCAGGCCGCTGGTCGGCCTATCCCGTTCAGAGCAATCTATGCGCAAGAAAGGTAAAACGTGACCTCCATGAAAATTCTCGTCTGTTCCGATTCCCACGGTAGCGTGTCCAACCTGTGCAGCGCAGTGGAGCAGGAGCGGCCCGACCTGGTGTTCCACCTGGGGGACACGGTGCGGGACGGCTACAACCTCCACCTGGCCTGCCCAGACCTCCGCATCGAGCAGGTGGCCGGGAACTGTGACTATCGCGGTCAGGCCCCGCTGGAGAAAACTCTGGTGCTGGAGGGGTGCCGCATCGTCCTCTGCCACGGCCACGAGTACTACGTCAAGCAGGGGTACCGCTACCTGGCCCAGCGGGGCAGGGAGCTTCAGGCGGACATGATCCTCTGCGGACACACCCACCGGCCCTACCGCGATACTTACGGCTCCCTACAGGTGTGCAACCCCGGCACCATCGGCGCAGGCCCCGACCCCACCTATGGCATCCTGACCGTGGAGCGGGGCGCAGCCACCTTCACCATTCAGCATCTTTCCTAAGGAGGGAACCGCCATGCTGCTTACCATCGACGTGGGCAACACCAACATGGTGTTCGGTGTCTTTCAGAACGGACGGCTGACCAACAGCTTCCGCCTCGTCACCGGGGCCACCCGCACCTCGGACGAAATCGGCCTCCAGGTGCGGGAGTACTTCCAGTGTTTCGGCCTGGAGGTCAGCGAGGTGGAGGATGTCATCATCTGCTCCGTGGTACCCCGCATCATGCACTCGCTGAACAATGCCGTCATCAAGTACTTCAACCGCACCCCCATCGTCATCAATCAGGATGTCACCGCGGGCCTGCGGTACAGCGAGGGCTGCCAGTGGCGCTCCCACGGCGCGGACCGCAGCGTGGCCTGCGTCTCCGCCCTGGAGAAGTACGGCGCACCCCTCATCGTCCTGGACTTCGGCACCGCCACCACCGTGGACTGTATGGACCGGGACGGCGTCTACCAAGGGGGCAGCATCCTGGCGGGCATCCAAATCTCCATGAACGCCCTCATCAGCGGCACAGCCCAGCTGCCCCAGGTAGAATTGCAGATGCCGGAGACGGTGCTCTGCAAGGACACCGTCAGTCAAATCCAGTCCGGCGTCATGCAAGGCTATATCGGCGCCATGGAGCGGTTGATTGCCCGCAGCAGGGCGGAACTGGACTGCGAAGGGGAATGGGTCAAGGTGGTGGCCACCGGCGGCCTGGCCCGGCTGATTGCCGCCAACTCCACCCTCATCGACGTGGTGGACGGCAACCTGATCCCCGACGGGCTGCATAGCATCTATCAGAAGTATCGCAGCCAAGGCGATAGAGCAGAGTAAGCAAAGCACCCCGCCCTCCGATTGGAGGGCGGGGTTTCTCTATGCAGTATAGGGGGATACCGGGGTCTCTGAGGCGGCGGGGCAGACCGTTCCGTCAGTCACGGCCCGGCAGCCGCCCGGTCAGGCGGTCAGCCGCCGCCAAATCCCGGAGGGGCGCAGCTCAGCAGCCGCAGCCGCCGTTGCAGCCGCAGCCACAGCCATTGCCGCAGCCCCAGCCGCCGCCGCAGCAGCAGAACAAAATGACGATAAGAATCAGAATCCAGCAGCAGCTGCCACCACAACCGTTATTGCATCCCATAGAAAAGTACCTCCTAAGATAAAATGTAAGGCGCAGGCGGTTCGCCCGTTCCTTGCGGCGGGGTCGGTTCCCGCTCACAGTTTATCTTATGCCGGGGGTGGAAAAGGGTGCGGGGGAGGTGTGATGGAGGCCGCTTACCCTTCTCTGTCCTTTTCCAGCGCCGCCATATATCCGGCAGTGATAATGCCAGCGGGCAGCGCAATAATAGCAATTCCGGCAAAGGACGACACCATCGCAACGACCCGCCCTATCACAGTGACGGGATAAAGGTCGCCATAGCCCACGGTAGTCAGGCTGACGGTTGCCCAATAAACCGCGTCAAAAAAGGTATCAAAGGTGTCCGGCTCCACGTTGAAAATAATCAACGCGGAAATCAGAATGTAGCCTATCGCAAGGGTGCCGACGGCAATCAGAGAGTGCCTGGAGTTTCGTATCACTTCTTCGATTATGCGGACGCTTTTGGAATAGCGGAACAGCTTCACCGTCCGGAACACTCGAAACGTACGGAAAAGACGGAATACCTTTAAAATCCGGAAACTCCCGGCTAGCGCGGTGAAGGACGGCAAGATGCAAAGCAGGTCAATGATTGCCATCGGTGTAAAGGGGTAAAGCAAAAAGGACGCCTTGCCCTTGCTCAGTTTATAATCAGCGGTAGCCAGACGCAACAGGTAGTCCACGACAAAAATCACAGCGGCGGCATAGTCGATAACGTTAAACAGGGCGTTTGTCGATTTAAACATCATAGGCACCAGGCTTATGATAATAACCGACATCATGCAATAATCGTATACGCGGCTGGCCGTCCCGCCGTCGGAAGGTTCTATGATTTCAAAAATTTTGAACCGCATATAACGTGCGCCTTCCTTCTAAAATCAACGGGTTCGTGAGTGGCCTGGCCTTTTGCACTTATTGCCCCGCCAGGTAGGCTTGCAACTCCAGCACCCAGGCCGGACGGTAATCGCCCTTCAACAGCAGTTCCCCGTTGTGGTACTCCGCCACCTCGACAAAGCCGTTGTAATTATCGTAAAATACCGCCTCATCGCAGTAGGGCAGCGCGTCCGCCACCGCTGCCCAGCGGGACGCGAACCGGCGTTTGACTGTATCCGCCGGAATCGTATGCCCGCCATGTGCCACCCGGTTCTCAATGCGCTGTAGGCTCTCATCCAAACTGTCCAGGCCCACATAGAACAGGCGGATATAATAACCGGCAGCCGAAGCCCGCTTCGCAGTGGTAAAGCCGTTCAGGGTGGTTTCCTGGGTGAAGCAAACGCCCTTTTCCAGGCAGTCCCGGATACGACGCACCGCGATTTTCCCGCCCTTCAGGTTGTCGCCACCAGCCTTTGCTGCGGCGATTTTATCCACGTCAATGACAATGCCCAAGTCCTTCATCTGACCTCGGAGAACGCCGGTCAGGGAACTTTTCCCTGCACCGTTGACGCCACCAATGATAGTGAATGTTTTCATATGGGAATCTCCTTTCCCTGATGGATGCCAGCCGATTGACAAACACATAGGTCGCCATATCATCGGAGATAGCTACCATGTTCAGCAATAATAGGAAATCTCTCCGAAAAACTCCAGCCAGCGGGCCTGAATTTCTCCGCTGCGGGCTTCAATGACCCGCATAATATCCCGAAGCACCCGGTCTGGGATGTGGGATTTGTTGTGGCACAGATAGCATTTCCCTGTGGAGGTTATCCAAATTTTTGTGGCGTTGGGGTTTGCCTTTTCCGCCACATGGACGTGAAAGGGTTCCAGCGGCTCGTTTTCGTTGGCCCAGAAGAAAACTGTGTAGGAACCGATTTTAAAGATTTGCGGCATTTGCGAACCCTCCCCGCTGGGAAAACTCCAAAATCAGGTGCGCCGTAGAACGAATCACTTCCTCATACCGCGCCAACTCCTCCTCAGTGAAGCCGTGATTGTCCTCCCACTGATAGCCGGGTACCCAGCAGACGGCATTGTGGAAAAAATCCACATCGTCCGGCTTTTCCACATAGACCTTGACCCGGCCGTCCGGCTTCATTTCGGTGTGGACGATTTCTGTGTTGTCAGATAAGGTTAAAAATGGATACATCATAGAAAGCACCTCCTGTTCCTGAAAGAAGCTATTCGTCCAGCTTCAACACCGCCATAAACGCCTCCGTGGGAATCTGCACCGTCCCCAGCGTCCGCATCTTTTTCTTCCCCTCTTTCTGCTTCTCCAGCAGCTTCTTCTTCCGGGTGATGTCTCCGCCGTAGCACTTGGCCAGCACGTCCTTCCGCATGGCCTTCACCGTCTCCCGGGCGATGATTTTCCCGCCGATAGCCGCCTGAATGGGCACCTCGAAGAGCTGGCGGGGGATGTTCTCCTTCAGCTTCTCGCAGATTTTCCGGGCGCGGCCATAGGCCTTGTCCTTGTGGGCGATGAAGCTGAGGGCATCCACCTGGTCGCCGTTTAAGAGCAGGTCGATTTTCACCAGCTGACTGGGCTGATAGCCGTCCAGCTCATAGTCCAGGGAGGCGTAGCCCTTGGTGTGGGCCTTCAGCGTGTCGAAGAAGTCGTAGATGATTTCGTTCAGGGGCATTTTATAGTGCAGCTCCACCAGGTTGGTGTCCAGATACTGCATATCCCCAAACTGCCCCCGCCTGTCCTGGCACATGGGCATGATGTTGCCCACGAACTCCTGGGGGGTGATGATGCTGACGTTCACATAGGGCTCCCTGGCCTCCGCGATTTGGCCGGGGTCGGGGTAGTCGTGGGGGTTGTCCACATAAATGATACTGCCATCCGTCTTGACGATTTCGTAAATCACGCTGGGGAGGGTGGTCACCAGCTCCAGGTCGAACTCCCGCTCCAGCCGCTCCTGAATGATTTCCATATGCAGCATCCCCAGGAAGCCGCAGCGGAAGCCGAAGCCCAGGGCCACCGAGCTCTCCGGCTCGAAAGACAGGGAGGCGTCGTTGAGCTGGAGCTTCTCCAGGGCGTCCCGCAGGTCGGGGTACTTGCTGCCGTCCTCGGTGTAAATGCCGCAGTAGACCATGGGCTGGGCGGGCTTGTAGCCGGGCAG
>JAJQFX010000253.1 GCA_021200895.1 Clostridiales bacterium
CCATTCTGTATATCATCATGCAGAAGTTCTATGTGGAGGGCGTCACCGGCGGCGCGGTGAAGGGCTAAACCGGAACCGTCAAAACCGAATCGTTTTCATCCAGATTGTCGAGAGGCGGAACCCTTCCGCCTCTCGACAAAGATTGATTGAAAGGATAACGAATTACTATGGAGCAATTTGTCATCAACATTATCCATCGCCCGGAAATGGTGCCGGAATACGCGGAGAAGGTCACGGGCCAGGGCAAGGCGGAGGATTTGGGCCGCAAGGCGCTGCTGACGGAGAGCCTGGACATCTTCAAGACCCAGCAGGAGTGCGCCCACAAGAACGGCCTGAAAACCACCATCCAAATGACCTACGCCAGCCTGTTTAACGACGAGGCGGTGGCCCTTGCCAAGGAGCATCACGCCAAGTACGGGGACGAAATCGGCCTGACCCTGCTGGGCCTGCCCTGTGAGCAGTTCCGGGAGAAGTACAAGACCAAGGATTTCTGCATCTGGATGTTCTCCATGGAGGACAAGAAGGCCATCGTCCGGGATGTGTTTGAGAAGTTCTATGACCGGTTCGGCTTCTACCCCGAGTCCACCGGTTCCTACTACATGGACGCGGAGCTCATCAACTTCGTCAAGGAGGAGTATCCCTCCGTCAAGTGCGCCGTAGCCACCTGCTGGGAGGAAGGCCCCAAGGCTTACCATACCTGCAACAACAGCTGGTACACCTTCATGGACGGCGGCCCCTGGGCCCCCTGGATACCCTCCAAGCAGAACACCCACGCCCCCGCCGCCAATGCGGAGGAGGACTCCGGCATCGTTGCCATCCCCCACCTGAGCCGCGACCTGCTGGCCTGCTATGACGGCAACGGTTCCAACTTCGGCACTCACCCCCAGAACGTGCTGCGGGGCATGATTTACGATACGGACACCTGGGAGTATCCCTACCTCTATAACCTCATCGACCAGTACCGCTCTCTGGCGAAGTACAACAACGGCTACGCCTACAACATGATGTTCGTCGGCCCCGGCTGGATGAACAAAATGGGCCGCTGGGAGTCCCCCTACGAGCTGCTGCTGAAGTCCTACGAGGACGGCTGCGCCTACTACGGCCAGCTGAAAAAAGAGGGCAAGCTGGTGGATATGACCATGAGCGAGTTCGCGGACTACTACCGGGAGAAGAAGCACTACACCGAGCCGGAGTGCGCCCTTTGGCGTGACATCCTCTACGGCAGCAAGAAGCAGCTCTTCTGGTACTGCGACCCCTACCTCCGGGCCTGCGTCAACATGGACCAGGGCGGGGCCATCGTGGACTTGCGGCCCTATGTGGCCAAGCTGGACTGGCCGGTGGGTATCGGCACCCCCCATATCCAGGACGCCAGCTATCCTTTCCTGATTCAGGAGAAGTATCGTGCGGGCTACTTCACCCACTACGCCGGGGAGGGCACGGTGCGCAGCGCCAAGCTGTCCTGCGGCGGGGAAGAGGTAGACCTGTGCCTGTGCCGGACGAAGGCTCACTTCTCCCAGGAGGGGAACGACCGCATCCTGACCCTTGACCCGGTGGAGGTGGTCTTTGCCGACGTGACGGTGAAGCTGCAAACGGCCATCACCTTCCCGGAGGGGAAGAGCTGCATCAAGATGGAGCGCCGCATCCTGGAGATGAGCGACCCCAACGCGGACGTGACCATCAACGAGTATATGGTGGGCTGCTACGGCACCACGGAGTATCCGGAGGATATGTCCTCCCTGACCCTCCGGGTAGAGGCCGGGGCGGACAGCGCCGTTATCCCCTACGAGTACCGCTGCCGGGAGGCCGCCGCAGCGGACGCCCAGCAGGTGAGCTGCACCCTGCCCCCCATTGACACGGTGGTGTCCATGACCTGCGAGGGTCGGGACAAGGCCGGCTACGTTAAGGAAGGCTATGCGTTCAGCCCCATGTTTACTCTGGGTTATACCGGTAAATTGCAGGAGAAGGAGGTCTTTACCACATGGCTCAATCTGGAAAAGGCAGACTGAATTACCGTTGCCCCTCCTGCTTCATGCGGGATTTGGACATCGATATGTTCTATGACAGCGACCGGCAGGAATACTATTGTATCCGCTGCCAGTATGTTGGCACGGAGGAGGACGTGCTGGAAAAGAACCAGCTGGCCCGCTTCCGGTACCGCAGCATGATGCAGCGCATCGTGGACTTCGAGGATTTCAGCGACTAAATCAGCAAGCAACCAGTTTCCCCATCGGACCGGCGGGGCGCACCCCTTCCCGTCCGGTGGGGATTTTCAAACGGAACAGAAATGAGGAATCAGTTTGGACGCATGGATCAAAGGCATGGATCTCTCCACCCTGCTGGAGGTGGAGGAGTGCGGCGGAACCTTCTCTGACCACGGCGTACCTGGCGGAGCCATGGAGATTTTGCAGGGCTACGGCATGAACATGGTGCGCCTGCGGCTCTGGAACGACCCTTACAGCGAGACGGGAGAGCCCTACGGCGCAGGTACCAACGACCTGCCCCGCACCATGACCCTGGCCCGCAGGGCGAAGGCCCTGGGCCTTGGCTGGCTGCTTGACTTCCACTACAGCGACTTCTGGGCCGACCCCGGCAAGCAGACCACCCCCAAAGCCTGGCGGGGCCTGGATGAGGCTGGGCTGGCGGACGCCGTCTATACCTACACCCGGGACGTGCTCCGCACCCTGGACGAGGCGGGGCTGATGCCGGATATGGTGGCGGTAGGGAACGAGCTGACCAAGGGCCTGCTCTGGCCCTACGGCAAAACGCCCAACTTTGGGGCCATCGTCCGCTTCCTAAACAGCGGGATACGGGCCGTCCGGGAGGCGGATAAGACTATCCCCGTGATGCTGCACCTGGACAACGGCGGGAACAACGCCATGTACCGCGCCTGGTTTGACAGCTACTTTGCCCACGGCGGCGCGGACTTCGAGTATATTGGCCTGAGTTACTATCCCTTCTGGCATGGCACACTGCAAGACCTGGAAGCCAATATGAACGACATTTCGGTGCGCTACCGGAAGAATTTAATCTTGACAGAGGTCTCTACAGCGTTTACCATGGAGGAGCATCAGGCGTATGAGCAGTTGCCCGACGCCCTGAGGAAGGGGATGGCAACAACGCCCGCCCTGGTGGAGCCGGTGCCCTATCCCATGAGCCCTGAGGGGCAGTCCGCCTTCCTGGAGGACATTATGGAGCTGATTCGCGCCGTGCCGGAGGGCCGGGGCAAGGGCTTCTTCTACTGGGAGCCTGCCTGGCTGCCCGTGCCGGGCAGCGGGTGGGCCAACGACGCCGCCCTGGCCTACACCGGAGAGCGGGGGCCCGGCGGCAACGAGTGGGCGAATCAGGCCCTCTTTGACTACGAGGGCCGGGCGCTGCCCGCCCTGGAGACCATTCGGAACTTTCAAGCGTAAACCCTGACAGAGACAGGAGCATCCCATGAGAAAGGACTATCAGGACTATCAGGAGCAGGAAGAACAGGTGGAGTACGACAGGTATGGCAACCCCAAGAAGAAGCGCCGCAGGCGCTACATCCCTGTCACCGCGGCGAAGATGAAGGTGTTCGGCTGCGTCACGATGCTGTGCTACAGCATCGGGGTGGCCGTCTTCCAAAACGGGCTGCTCCACATGAGCGACTACACGACCACGGAGTTCTCCGACCTGCTGTCCAGCGACGCCAGTATGATGACGCTGGCAGGCTGGGCCTCCGCGTTCCAGATGATCGGCGGGCTGGCGGTGCCGATTTTCGCCTTCCTGCTGGTGGAGGGCTTTCGGCGTACCAGCAGCTACAAGAACTACTTCCTGAGCCTGCTGGGCTTCGCGGTGCTCAGCGAGGTACCCTATGACCTGGCCATGAGCGACAGCTTCTGGGACCCGTCCAGCCAGAACGCCCTGTTCAGCATGGTGATTTGCCTTGCCATGCTGTACGGCCTCCGGATGATGGAGGAGAAGAAGGGCTTCCAGTACCGGCTGATGCAAATCCTGCTGGTGATTGCCGGGGTTCTGTGGTGCGAGCTGCTGAACCTGGCCTTCGGCCTGTGCGAGGTGCTGCTGGTGGCGGTGTACTACCTCCTGTACGACAAGCGGGGGGTCAAGGTGCTGCTGGGCTGCGCCATCAGCATCATGTATGTCACGGCGCCCTTTTCCGGCTACCTCATCTGGGGCTATGACGGGCAGCAGGGCTGGCATGAGAATAAGTATGTGTTTTACCTCTTTTACCCCGTCCATCTGCTTGTGTTGGGCTTTATCGTTCACTTCCTCCTGTGACAAAAAAACAGCAGCGCAGCAGGGCCGGAACGCTCCGGTTCTGCTGCGCTGCTTGAGTTTGTGATAGGAAAGGGTCAGGACGGCTTCGGCTGGGCATTGCCGGAATCCTGGAGCTGCTTCATGGGTATCTGGCCGGGGCCGGGGAGGCTCATGCGCTTTTTCCGCTCACTGGAGTAGGTCAGCTTGGCGTGGATGCGCTCCACGTCCCGATTCTCCACCGCCACCCGGTAGGAATGGAGGTTTTCCTCCAGCCGCTTCAAGACCACGGTCAGGGCGGGGGCGTTCATGGAGAACAGCTCCGTCCACATATCCACGTCCAGCGCGGCCACCCGTGTCACGTCCCGGAAGCTGCCCCCTTCAAAGCCCCGGCACTGGAACAGCTCCGCATCGTCGCACACTGATACCGCCACGATGTGCATCAGCTGGCTGGTGTAGGCGATGATGGCGTCATGCTGCTCCGGGGTGGTGTTGACAATGTCCTTACAGCCGATGTGTTTCGCCAGCCGCTCAATGAGGGCGATATGGTCGCCGGTGCTGGTGGCGCGGGGGGTCATAATGAAGTGGGCGTTCTGGAACAGGGTAGGGAAGGAGTTCTCAATGCCGGAGAACTCCGTGCCCGCCATGGGGTGGCAGCCAATGAAGTCCACCTCCGGGGGCAGGGCCTCCGCCGCCTCCATGACGCAGGTCTTGATGCCGCAGACATCGCTGACCAGGCTGCCCGGCCGGAACAGGGGGGCGTACTGCTTCAGGTAATCCACGATGATGTGGGGGTCCATGCACAGGAAGGTCAGGTCGGCCTCCGGCAGCGCCTCCTCCGGGGACAGGGAACCCCGGTCAATGATTTGGTGGGAGAGGGCGTAGTCCAGCGTGGCCTGGCGGCGGGCCACGCCGATGATTTCATACCCCTCGAACCCCTTCAGGGCGCTGGCCAGGGAGCCGCCAATCAGCCCCAGGCCGACAATTACGATTTTCTTGCCCATAGACGCATCCCGCTCCTTTGCTCCGGCCAGGCCGGACAGGTCGCTTTCCTTACTTTAGCACGTTTCCCCCGGCGGGGTCAAGCCTTTTCCGGGGGAAAGGACGGAAATCAAGTTTTCGGTCAAGTGTACCAAAGAAACCCCTCAGTCAGCTTCGCTGGCAGTGCTACCGCTTCGCGGCACTTACGCCCTTTCAGGGCAATGTCATCAACTTAAAAAGCAATCTATCCTAGGGAATAACACAGCCGTACAGTCAGATTTCCACGAACAAAGAACAATAGAATTGCACGTTCCGCCCGCCTCCAGCAGGGCGGAGCGAGAAAAGTAGGCCATGCCCTGGCAAGGGCAAAAACCTATTTCTTTCATCAATCCTCGTCTAAGGAATACAATGCCCTTAAGTTGATGACATTGCCGATTCCCTGTATTTGTATGGGCCGGAGGGGGGATTTTCGGGCGTTTTTTGTGTATTTGCGAGTTTTTCCCGTACCCCTTGACAAAACCGTGTTTTAACGGTATCATAAGAGTCAGTCTAAACGCAATGACTGGGATAGTATTGTCCAGCGCCACGGTTCAGAGAGGATGCGGCAGCTGAAAAGCGTCTATCGATGGCGGACGATATGGGTCACCCACGAGCGGTTCCGTTGAACGGCGTCAGCCCAGTAAGCGGAAACGGTCTTCCACGTTACGGAATCAAAGAGTGCGCAGACCGGGTTCGCCGGGTCTGTGAATTTAGGTGGTACCACGGAGTTTCAGCTTCGTCCTAATGAGGGGACGGGGCATTTTTTATGCCCTGCCGCCTGCTGAACCTGCCCACGGGCAGCGTAATTTAAAGGAGGGATTCCAATACGATGAAAATGACTGGCGCACAGGTCGTGATGGAGTGCCTGCTGGAACAGGGCGTTGATACTGTCTTTGGCTATCCTGGCGGCACGATTTTGAACATCTACGACGAATTTGAACTGCATGGCTACAATCAGAAGATTCGCCATATCCTGACGACCCATGAGCAGGGGGCCTCCCACGCGGCGGACGGCTACGCCCGGGCCACCGGCAAGGTGGGGGTGTGCTTCGCCACCTCCGGCCCCGGGGCCACCAACCTGGTGACGGGCATCGCCACGGCCTATATGGACTCGTCCCCCGTGGTGGCCATCACCTGCAACGTGGGGGAGAACCTGATCGGCAAGGACTCCTTCCAGGAGGTGGACATCACCGGCATCACCATGCCCATCACCAAGTGCAACTACCTGGTGCGGGACGTGAACGAACTGGCGGACATCATCCGGGAGGGCTTCGCCATTGCCCGCTCCGGCCGCCCCGGCCCGGTGCTGATTGACATTTTGAAGAACGTCACCACAGAGCTGACGGACTTCCGCCCCCTGCCTCTCAGCGAGCATCACCGCTATGGCCGCCTGGCCAAGCTGATGGCCCGGGACAATTACGAGTTCAAGGAGTTTGAGCCGGACCATGACGACGTGAATCAGCTGGTGGATATGCTGGATCACTCCGCCCGTCCCCTTATCCTGGTGGGCGGCGGCGTCATCCGCTCCAAGGGCGCGGTGCCAGAGTTTCGGAAGTTTATGGAAAAGCTGGGGGCCCCTGTTACCTCCACCATCATGGGCGGCGGCGCCTGCCCCGGCAACCATCCGCTGTTCACCGGCATGATCGGGATGCACGGCTCCCACGCCTCCAACGTGGCCAGCCATGACTGCGACCTGCTGGTGGCCATCGGCTGCCGGTTCTCCGACCGGGTGACCTGTGATGTGGCCAGCTTTGCCCCCAACGCTAAAATCGTCCACATCGACATTGACCGGGCGGAAATCGACAAGAACGTGCAGACCACCCATCACATCATCGGCGACGCCTGCCGGGTGCTGGAGCTGCTGAACGAGCGCATCATGCTCCGGGAGTATGACTTCTCCTCCTGGCGGAACTCCGTGCTGAGCCTGAAGGAGCCGGAGCCGAAGTCGGCAGAGGACGGCCGCCTGCAGCCCCGGGAGATTCTGGAGACGGTGTCCCGCCTGACCGGCGGCAACGCCATCATCGCCACCGACGTGGGCCAGCATCAGATGTGGTCGGCCCAGTATTATCACTTCAACCGGCCCGGCCAGCTGCTGACCAGCGGCGGCTTCGGCACCATGGGCTTCGGCTACGGCGCGGCCTTCGGCGCGAAGGTGGGTATGCCCGACCAGGTGGTGGTGCATACCACCGGCGACGGCTGCTTCCGCATGAACTGCCACGAGATGGCTACGGTGCAGTACTATGACATCCCCGTCATCACCATCATCTTTGACAACGGCACCCTGGGCATGGTGCGCCAGTGGCAGAGCCTGATTTATGACCACCGCTACAGCGCCACCACCCTGGACCGCGGCCCCGACTTCGTCAAGCTGGCGGAGGCCTACGGCATCCGCGGCTATCGGGTCACCACCCAGGCGGAGTTTGAAAAGGCCTTCCAGGAGGCGCTGGACTATGGCCACGCAGTGGTCATTGACGCTGTGCTGGACATTGACGAGATGGTACATCCCATGGTGGGGGGCACCAGCCCGGTCACCAATTTCCTGTTGGATTAAAGGAGGGGAATGACTATGCAAGCAACCCAACCGACCCGTCAGACCCTGTCCGTCCGGGTGGACAACTCCGCCGGTGTCCTGAGCCAGGTGACCCGGCTGTTCTCCCGCAAGGGCTTCAACATCGAGAGCCTGGCCGTAGGCACCACGGATCAGCCCGATGTCTCCCGTATCACCATCGAGGTGTTCGCCAACGACCAGCAAATCAAGCAGCTCATCAGCCAGCTGGGGAAGCTGTTTCCCGTCCACTCGGTGAAGCTGCTGGACAGAGGCCGCTCCATCCGCCGGGAACTGGTGCTGATTAAGGTGAAGGCGGAGACCCGCGAAATCCGCAACGAGGTCATTCAAATTGCCAACATCTTCCGAGCCAACATTATCGACGTCTCCCTGGGCACCATCACCCTGGCGGTGATTGGCTCCGAGTCCAAGGACGAGGCCATCGAGGGCCTGCTGAAGGAATTCGGCATCCTGGAGCTGGCCCGTACCGGTATGGTGGCCCTGGAGCGGGGCCAATACACCCTGCGGGACGAGACGAAGGAAAAGGGCGAATACGACTACGGCAAGCTGATGCTGTAAAACTGCCAGTAAATGTACGATATGCACATTTTTTGGATAGATATTTCAAAATTTAAGGAAAGAACAGGTGACAAATTATGAGTTCGTGCTATGACATGAATGCAAAGATGTACTATGCATCTGACTGCGACATCTCCAATCTGGACGGCAAAGTGATCGCCGTCATCGGCTATGGCTCCCAGGGCCACGCCCACGCCCAGAACCTGCGGGACTCTGGCTGCAACGTCATCATCGGCGTCCGCCCCGGCAAGAGCTGGGACAAGGCTGCCAAGGACGGCTTTGAGGTCTACACCGTGGCTGAGGCCGCCAAGAAGGCCGACATCGTGATGATGCTGGTGAACGACGAGCGGGCCGCCGAGATTTACGCCCAGTCTGTCAAGGACAATCTGGAGCCGGGCAACGCCATCGCCTTCGCCCACGGCTTCAACATCCGCTATAAGCAAATCGTTCCCCCCGCCGATGTGGACGTGTTCATGGCTGCCCCCAAGGGCCCCGGCCACACCGTCCGCGGCACCTATGTGGAGGGCAAGGGCGTGCCCTGCCTGATTGCTGTGGAGCAGGACGCCACCGGCCACTGCCGTGACATCGCCCTGGCCTATATCGCCGGTATCGGCGGCGCCCGTGCCGGTATCATGGAGACCACCATGGACATCGAGACCGAGACCGACCTGTTCGGCGAGCAGACCGTCCTCTGCGGCGGCGTGGTAGACCTGATGCAGTGCGGCTTCGAGACCCTGTGCGAGGCCGGTTATGCCCCTGAGAACGCCTACTTCGAGTGTATGCACGAGATGAAGCTCATCATCGACCTGGTGAACAAGGCCGGTGTGGCTGGCATGAACTACTCCATCTCCGACACCGCCGAGTATGGCGAATATGTCTCCGGCCCCCGCGTCATCCCTCACGAGCAGACCAAGGCCAATATGCGGGCTGTCCTGGCCGACATTCAGGACGGCACCTTCGCCGGCAAGTGGATCGCCGAGAACAAGAACGGCCGTACCTTCTTCAACTCCAAGCGCGCCGCTCTGGCCAAGCATCCCATGGAGACCGTGGGCAAGGCCCTGCGGGACAATATGCTGTGGAAGGACGAGGCTGCCTCCAGCGATTCCTCTCTGGACGCCGCTTCCAAGTAATCAACGCTGCATTCTCAGGCAAGGGGGCAGGCAGATTCTGCCTGCCCCTGTTTTTATGGATACCTGAATGGTAAGGAGGAACCCCCTATGGCATTAAAATCTGCCAACGTGACCCAGGGCGTGGACCGCGCCCCCAACCGCTCCCTGTTTGCGGCCCTGGGCCTGACAGAGGAGGAGATGAACCGCCCGCTGGTGGGCGTGGTCTGCTCCCAAAATGAAATCGTCCCCGGTCACATGAACCTGGACAAAATCGCCGAAGCGGTGAAAGCGGGCGTCCGTCTGGCAGGCGGCACCCCCATTGAGTTCCCGGCCATCGCCGTCTGCGACGGCATCGCCATGGGCCATGTGGGCATGAAGTACTCCCTGGTGACCCGGGATTTGATTGCCGACTCCACCGAGTGCATGGCCATCGCCCACCAGTTCGACGCCCTGGTGATGATTCCCAACTGCGACAAGAACGTGCCCGGCCTGCTGATGGCCGCCGCCCGCATCAACGTGCCCACCATCTTCGTCTCCGGCGGCCCCATGTTGGCGGGCCATCTGGAGAACGGCAAGCGCACCTGCCTCAGCGATATGTTCGAGGCGGTGGGAGCCTACCACGCCGGTACCCTGGATGAGGCCGGGGTGGAGGAGTATGTGATGAACTGCTGCCCCTCCTGCGGCTCCTGCTCCGGGATGTACACCGCCAACTCCATGAACTGCCTGACCGAGGCCATCGGTATGGGTCTCCGGGGCAACGGCACCATCCCCGCCCCCTACTCCGCCCGTATCCGCCTGGCTAAGGAGGCCGGTATGCAGGTGATGGAGCTGCTGCGGCAGAACATCCGTCCCCGGGACATCATGACTGCCGACGCCTTCAACAACGCCGAAATCGTGGATATGGCCCTGGGCTGCTCCACCAACACCATGCTGCACCTGCCCGCCATCGCCCATGAGTGCGGCATTACCATCGACCTGCACCATGTCAACGAGTTCAACGCCAAGACCCCCAACCTGTGCCACCTGGCCCCGGCTGGCCCCACCTTCATGGAGGATTTGGAGCGGGCTGGC
Source organism: Clostridiales bacterium (assembly GCA_021200895.1). Classification (GTDB taxonomy): domain Bacteria; phylum Bacillota; class Clostridia; order Oscillospirales; family Oscillospiraceae; genus Onthomonas. Next base: position 10,564 of record JAJQFX010000253.1, read on the forward strand.
GGCGTGTACGCCGTGATGAAGGAGCTGGCGGATGCCGGGCTCATCAAGACCGACCTGCTGACCTGCACCGGCAAGACGGTGGGGGAGAACATCGCCGACGCGGTGAACCTGGACCCGGAGATTATCCGGCCCATCGACAACCCCTATCTCTCCACCGGCGGCATTGCCGTCCTGTTCGGCAACCTGGCGGAGAAGGGCTGCGTGGTGAAGCAGTCCGCTGTGGCCCCGGAGATGATGCGCCATTCCGGCCCCGCCCGTGTCTTTAACAGCGAGGAGGAGGCCATTCAGGTGATTTACGCCGGCGGCATCCACCCCGGCGACGTGGTGGTCATCCGCTACGAAGGCCCCAAGGGCGGCCCCGGTATGCGGGAGATGCTGAACCCCACCTCCGCCATCTGCGGCATGGGGCTGGGCGAATCCGTGGCCCTCGTTACTGACGGCCGGTTCTCCGGCGCTACCCGTGGCGCGGCCATCGGCCACGTCTCCCCGGAGGCAGCGGCAGGGGGTACCATCGGCCTGGTGGAGGAGGGCGACCTGATTTCCATAGACATCCCCGCCCACAAAATCACCCTGGAGGTTTCCGATGAAGTGCTGGCGGCCCGGAAGGCCGCGCTGGTGATGCCGGAGCCTAAGGTCAAGACCGGCTATCTGGCGCGGTATGCTGCTCTCGTCACCTCCGCTGACCAGGGCGCAGTGCTGCGGACAATGTAAACAACCAAACCACGCGGGAATGGGGAAGGATATGCCCCATTCCCGCGCAACCGTAGTGGGAGGAATCCGATGCAGTACAAATGGTATCGCGCCGGGGCGGCGCTGCTGGGGGACATCGCCCGTACCGAGCTGCCTGCCGGTGAGTTGGCCTTCTGGCACCTGGGGCAGATGGGGATGCTTGTAAAGGCCGGGGGTGTCACCCTCTGCTTTGACCCGGTGCTGAATGACCTGCGCAATCCGGACGGCAGCACCCGGCGGAACTATCCGCCTCCCTTCTCCGGCGGGGAACTGACGGGGGTGGACTATGTGGTCTGCTCCCACAACCACGCCGACCATCTGAATCTGGAGACGCTGCTGCCCCTGTACCGGGCGAATCCCGGTGCAAAGTTCATCGTTCCCGCGCCGGAGACGGGCGTATTGACCGGGGCGGGTATCCCCGCCGATACGGTGATTGGGGCAAAGGCCCACCAAATGCTGACGCTGGGCGGGGGCGTCGCCCTGACCCCCATCCCGGCGGCCCATGAGGACTATGTCACCGACGCCCAGGGCGACTACCGGAATCTGGGCTATCTCCTGGCGGCGGACGGCGTGCGCTTTTACCACGCCGGGGACACGGTGCTGACCGCCCAACTGCTGGAGGATGTGAAGCGGTACGGCCCGCCGGACGTGGCCTGCCTGCCGGTGAACGGGGCAGACCTGGAGCGGCGGAGCCGGAACATCGTGGGCAACATGGACTGCCGGGACGCGGCGATTTTCGCTGCCCAGACCGGCGCGGATTTGACCGTCCCGCTGCACTATGACATGGTGATGGGCAACGGGGAAGACCCGCTGCTCTTTGCAGCCTATATGCAGCGGTGTGCGCCGGGGCAAAAATTCCATATCATGCAGCTGGGGGAGCGCTTCCTTTACCGGAAGTAGCTGCCACCGGCGACTGCGGCGCAGGCGCGGCTTCGGCGGCCTGCGCCTGTCGTTTTTTGTCGAGCGGAATATTTACAGTTTTTTAACAAAGAATGCTTTCCGGTGTTAATAAGCTGTGCTAAAATACAACTGCAACAAATGCAGCAAGCAGTTATTGGAAATGAGGTCTATGCAATCATGGTGAAGCAATGTGTGAAAAAGCCGTTTACCGTGCTGGTGGCCGTCATCATCGCGCTGGTGCTGGGTGTGGTGTGCATGGTGCGGATGACGACCGACCTGCTGCCGGAGATGAGCCTGCCCTACATGGTGGTGATTACCACCTATCCGGGGGCCAGCCCGGAGAAGGTGGAGGCCAACGTGACGGAGCCGCTGGAAAGCGCCCTGGGTACGGTCAGCGGCGTGGAGAACGTCACCAGCAGCAGCGCGGAGAACTACTCCATGATTATGCTGGAGTTTGAGGACGATACGGATATGGACTCCGCCATGGTGAAGGTGGACTCTGCTTTGCAGGATGTGGAGAGTTCCCTGCCCGACCTGTGCGGCACCCCCAACGTCATGGAAATCAGCATGGACATGGTGGCCACCATGTACGTCAGCGTGGACTATGAGGGGAAGGACATCTATGAGCTGTCCGACTTCGTGGAGGACATTGTCACGCCCTACTTCGAGCGGCAGGACGGCGTGGCCAGTGTCTCCGCCGTGGGCCTGGTGGAGCAGACCGTGGAGGTGCGGCTGAACCAGGACAAAATTGACGACATCAACGCCCAGCTCCTGGCCTCCGTCCTGGGGACGCTGGACGAGGCGAAGCAGGAAATCGAGGACGCCCAGGCCGAGTTGGACGACGCCCAGGCGGAGCTGGACAGCGGCACTGCGGAGCTGGAGGAGCAGGAGAATGAAACGGCGGAGGAGCTGGCGGAGGCCAGCCTGGCCCTGGACCAGGCCATTGCCGCCCAGAGCGCCTATGAGGCCCAGCTGGCCAGCCAGCAGGCGAATCAAATGGCGCTGGAGACGGAGCTGCAAGCCTACGAAAACGCAGGCATTGAGGAGAGCTACGAGGAGCTGGAGGCCATGTTCCAAAGCCTCCAGGAGACTGCCGCCGGGGAGGACACCTATCAGACCATTTATGACCAGGTTTATAACCAGGTGCTTATCACGGCCGCCCAGTCCGCCGCGGACAGCATGGCGGAGAGCGGCCTGATGGACGCCGTCACCGTGACGGAGGACAATGTGGAGGACGTGCTGGCTATGCTGGACAGCGCCGTCAGCTATGAGGGCCTGGCCGACACTATGCTCTCCATGCTCCAGCAATACATAGAGGACATCGACTTGGATGCGGACACCCTGGCCGGTCTGATTCAGGACGGGCTGACGGCGGAGGAACTGGCCGAGCTGGTGCCCTCCCTCACGGAGGAGGAGCTGACGGAGCTGATGAGCGTGGTCAGCATGGCGAACACCAGCGTCAGCGATACGCTGAAATCCACGGCGGCGGAGGCGGCGACCACCTACGCGGACAGCCAAGTGGCCGAGATGGCCTCCAGCCTGCCCTCCAGCGTGGCGGATGCCATCGCCAACCCGGATAAGCTGGCCTATGCGGTGGAGCCGCTGGAGTCCCAGGGGATGAGCGAAGCGGCCTCTATGCTGACGGTGGATAACCTGACCAGCCTGTACGAAATCGTCAACACCCGCATCCCCCAAATCGAGACGGAGCTTGCCAACCTGGAAATCGAAATCGCGGTGGCTACCGCCACGGTAGAGGCGGTCAACTCCGCCGTGGAGCAGGCCGCCAACAGCTACACCACGGTGGAGGCCGGGAAGATCCTGGCGGCGGCAGGCTTCGGCGCCGCCAGCGCCCAGCTGGCGGCGGCCCAGACCGCCCTGGAGGACGGGCAGACCCAGCTGGACTCCGCCCTGGAATCCTACGAGAGCGTCCGGGAGACTGCCATTGAAAACGCCAACCTGGACGCCCTGCTGGACATCGACACCCTGGCGACCCTGATTTACGCCCAGAACTTCTCCATGCCCGCCGGGTATGTGGACGATGCGGAGGACAATCAGTGGCTGCTCAAAGTGGGCGAGGAATATGACAGCGTAGAGGATCTGGAGAACATGGTTCTCTGCAACCTGGACGACATCGGGGACGTGACCCTGGGGGACGTGGCCGACCTGACTATCATTGACAACGCCGCAGACAGCTACACCCGTGTCAACGGCGAGGCTGGTGTGGTGCTGTCCATCTTCAAGGGCAGCACCGCAGGCACCAGCGACGTTTCCTCCGCCTGCAACGACGCCATCGAGGAGCTGGAGGCGAAGTACGACGGCCTGCAAATTCAGCCGCTGATGGACCAGGGCGAGTATATCACCCTGATTATCTCCAACATTCTGCAAAGCATGATACTGGGCGCGCTGCTGGCTATTATCATTCTGGCCCTGTTCCTGAAGGACGTGCGGCCCACGCTGGTGGTGGGCTTCTCCATCCCCTTCAGCGTGCTGATTGCCCTGGTGCTGATGTACTTCACGGACATCTCCCTGAACATCATGTCCATGGGTGGCTTGTCCCTGGCTATCGGTATGCTGGTGGATAACTCCATCGTCGCCATAGAAAATATCTACCGGCTGCGGGGGTGGGGCCTGCCTGCCCCGCGGGCTGCGGTGCAGGGCGTCAGGCAGGTGTCGGGGGCCCTGGTGGCCTCCACTCTGACCACTATCTGCGTCTTTCTCCCCATGATTTTCACCACAGGTTACACCCGGGAGCTGATGTACCCCATGGCGCTGACCATCGGCTATGTGCTGATTGCCTCCCTGGTGGTGGCGCTGACGGTGGTGCCTACGGTGGCTTCCACCTTGCTGAAAAACGTCAAGCCCAAATCCCACCCCTGGTTTGACAAGCTGGTGAACGCCTACGGGAAGGCGCTGGACTTCTGCCTGCGGGTGAAGGTGGTTCCCCTGGGCCTTGCCATCGCCCTGTTCGGGGTGGCCGTGTTCGGCGTGGCGCAGATGGGGCTGGTGATGATCCCCGATATGTCCAGCAACCAAATCTCCATCACGGTGGCCATGCCGGAGGACTACGACCAGGATACCGCCTATGCCACCGCCGACGAGGTGACGGAACGCATCCTGGCGGTGGACGGGGTGGACTATGTGGGGGCCATGACCAACGCCTCCAGTATGCTCACCACCAGCGCCTCCACCAGCAATGACTTCCTGAACTATACATTCTATGTGGTGCCCAATGACGCGGTGGATACGGAGCGGGGCATTCAGGACATCTGCGACCAAATCGCGGCCAACACCGCCGACCTGGACTGCACGGTGAACACCTCCTCGTCCTCCTCCAGCGATATGAGCAGTATGCTGGGCAGCGGCCTGGAAATCGACATCTACGGCTCCGACCTGGACACCCTGACGGAGATTTCGGAGGACTTCATGGCCATCATCTCCGAGACGGAGGGCTTTGACACCCCCACCAACGGCCAGGACGAGGCAGACCAGGAGCTGGTGCTCATCGTGGACAAGGACGCCGCCATGCGGCTGGGCCTGACGGTGGCACAGGTCTACAGTGAGATTTCCAGCCGCCTGACTACGGAGACCGCCTCCACCACCGTCACCATCGACGGCGCGGAGATGGAAGTGGTCATCGTGGACGAGAATCACCTGCTGACCAGGGAGAACCTGATGGACATCACCTTTGACGTGGACACCACCGATGAGGACGGCGAAACCGTCACCGAGACCCATACCCTGGACGAGTTCTCCACTGTGGAGACGGACGCCAGCGTCTCCACCATCTCCCGGGAGAATCAGCAGCGCTACATCTCCGTCACGGCGGATACCCTGGACGGCTACAACTCCACCCGGCTTTCCATGACGCTGGCGGAGGTGCTGGAGGAGTACGAGATGCCCGACGGCTACACCTGGGAGATGGCCGGTGAGTATGAGACGGTCATCTCCATGATGACCCAGATGATTGAAATGCTGGCCCTGGGCCTGCTCTTTGTCTACCTGGTCATGGTGGCCCAGTTCCAGAGCCTCCTGAGCCCCTTCATCATCCTGTTCACCGTCCCTCTGGCCTTCACCGGCGGTATGTTCGGCCTGATGGCCTTTGGCGAGCAGCTGTCCCTCCTGAGCATGATTGGCTTCCTGGTGCTGATGGGTACGGTGGTGAACAACGGCATCGTATTTGTGGACTACACCAACCAGCTTCGGATAGGCGGCATGGAGAAGCGGGCGGCCCTCATCGCCACCGGCAAGACCAGGATGCGCCCCATCCTGATGACCGCCCTGACCACCATCCTGGCCATGGGCAGCATGATTTTCTCCACCGGTATCAGCGCCTCCCTGACCAGAGGCATGGCCATCGTGGTGTCCTTCGGCCTGGCCTACGCCACCCTGATGACCCTGTTTGTGGTGCCGGCGATGTACGACCTGCTGTACCGCAGGCAGCCTAAGGAAATCGACGTGGGGGACGACACCATTGACGACGTGCCGGACGATGCGGCGGAGTTCCTCCAGCAGGCCAGGGCCGAGGAAGCAGCCAAGGCCGAAGAGTAAAGCGGCATTATAAAACGAAACCGTGGGCCTCGCGCCCACGGTTTTTGTTTTGGCAAAAAACTGCTCCCTCCATAGGATATGGAGGGAGCAATTCTAATTTCTGTGCTGTGAGGTGTCAGGCAGGGCGCTTACCCGCGGGTGTGGACGTGCCAGATGTTGTTGGCATAGTCGTGAATGGAGCGGTCAGCGGCAAACTTGCCGGACTTGGCGATGTTGACCAGCGCCATCTGGTTCCAGTGGCGGCTGTCGCTGTAGGCGGTGACGATTTTATTCTGCATATAGCGATAGCTCTCGAAGTCCGCCAGCAGCAGGTAGTTGTCCGCCGTGTAGCCCTGGCCGAAGAGCAGGCTGTTGGTGATGTCCTGATAACTCTTGCCGTCGGAGAAGCCGGTGTTCAGCTTGCTGATGACCCGCTGAATGACGGGGCTGGCGTTGTAGTACTCATAGGAGTTGTACCCGGCGGCCTTCTTGTCGGCCACCTCCTCGGCGGTCAGGCCGAAGATGAAGATGTTCTCGTCGCCCAGGAGCTGGTGCATCTCCACATTGGCGCCGTCTTCGGTGCCGATGGTCAGGGCACCGTTCATCATGAACTTCATGTTGCCAGTGCCGGAGGCCTCCTTGCCGGCGGTGGAAATCTGCTCGGAAATCTCGGCGGCGGGCATCAGCTTCTCGGCGATGGATACCCGGTAGTTCTCAATGAAGAACACCTGGAGCTTGCCCTTGCAACGGGGGTCGTTGTTGACCTCATAGGCCACGGAGTTAATCAGCTCGATGATGCGCTTTGCCATATAGTAGGCGAAAGCGGCCTTGGCGGCGAACAGGAAGGTGTGGGGGACGATGTCCTCCCCGTCCTGAATTTGCTGATACAGGTGGATGATGTTCATCACGTTCAGCAGCTGGCGCTTGTACTCATGGAGGCGCTTGGACTGCACGTCAAAGATGGCGTCGGTGTTCAGGGTGTAGCCATACTCCCGCTTGCAGTAGGCGGCGAAGGCGTCCTTGTTGGCCTTCTTGATTTGGCCCAGGCGGTCCAGCACGGCGGCATCGTCCTTCCCCTTCAGGAAGTCCTCCAGCTTACCCGGCTGGAGCAGATACTCGTCGCTGCCGTTGACCTCGCAAATCAGGTTGTGGAGTTCGGGGTTGATTTCGGCCAGCCAGCGGCGGTGATCCACGCCGTTGGTGACGTTGGTGAACTTATCCGGGGTGCGGAGATAGGCGGTGTGGAACACATCGTCCTTCAAAATCTGGCTGTGCAGCTCGGCCACGCCGTTGACGGCGAAGCAGGTAGCGACGCACAGGTTGGCCATCCGCACGTCCCCGCCCCAGACGATGGCCAGCTCGCGGGCCTTGGGTTCGTCGTTGTGGAAGTAGGCGCGGACCTCCTTCAGGTAGCGCTCATTGATTTCGCAGATGATTTGCCAGCAGCGGGGCAGCAGGGCGATAATCAAATCCTGAGACCAATGCTCCAGCGCCTCGGCCAGCACGGTGTGGTTGGTGTAGGCCACGGTGCGGGTGACGATGCTCCAGGCCTCGTCCCAGCCGAAGCCGTTCTCATCCATCAGGATGCGCATCAGTTCGGGGATGACCAGGGTGGGATGGGTGTCGTTGA
>JAJQFX010000025.1:0-4723 GCA_021200895.1 Clostridiales bacterium
GCCAAGAACTGCCGGCGCGTCCCGCTGGCCCGCGTGGCCGCCCCGGTGCAGGGCGGTCCCCCGTTATCTCTGACCCCCCCCCCCCCATCACACAGGAAGGAGCGTTCTCTATGGGAACCGCAGTTGTCTTATTAGTCCTAATTGTTATTGTGGTTCTGGCCATCCGCTCCACCTTCGGCCTCGGGAAGAAGAAGCATTCCGACGGCTCCGGCGGCGGATGCGGCAGCGGGTGCAGCAGCTGCCCCTATTGCGACAGCTGCAAGAAGTGAAGCGCTGACCAAACCAAAGCAAACCGTATCGCCTGCCCAGCGGCGTGACGTTTCAGGCGTCACGCCGCTGTTTTTGCATTTTGCCCTTTCAAAATGAGGAAAACTATTGTATAATCAAGAGACTTGAATCTATATCCCATTCCCATGCAAGGAGAGAACAAGGTATGATACGAAAGAAATCTTACGGCCACCCCTTCGACACGGAGGCCGTAGTCGGCTCCTATACGCCGCTGGACGGCCCACTGCCCTTCCTGACCGAGGAGGGCGGCGGGCGGTTCTCCTGCCCTCTGGACGAGGACGCGGTGGTCTACGGCCTGGGCGAGAACGTCCGGGGCATCAACAAGCGGGGCTGGATTTACGAGAACGCCTGCTCCGACAACCCCAACCACCGGGAGGACGCCCGCTCCCTCTACGGCGCCCACAACTTCCTGGTGGTGGACGGGGCGCAGCGGTTCGGCGTGTTTGTGGACTATCCCGGCAAAGTGACCTTCGATGTGGGCTATACCGACAGCAGCGTCCTGACCATTCAGACGGAGGAGCCCGACCTGACCCTGTACCTCATTGACGGGGACAGCCCGGAGGACATCATCCGGCAGTTCCGCAGCCTGGTGGGGCGGAGTTACATCCCGCCCAAGTGGGCCTTCGGTTACGGGCAGAGCCGGTGGAGCTACATGACCGCCGACGAGGTGCGGGAGGTGGCCGCCCGCTACCGGGAGGCTGGCATTCCCTTGGACGCCATCTACCTGGACATTGACTATATGGAGGGGTATAAGGACTTCACCGTGAACCAGGACGCCTTCCCCGACCTGTCCGGCCTGTCCGCCGAGCTGAAGGAGCAGGGTATCCGCCTGGTGCCTATCATTGACGCGGGGGTGAAAATCGAGCCGGGGTACCCCGTCTACGAGGAAGGGGTGCGGCAGGGCTGCTTCTGCAAGGATGAGGACGGGGCGGACTTTGTGGCCGCCGTCTGGCCGGGCCGGGTACACTTCCCGGACGTGCTGAACGAGGATGCCCGGCGCTGGTTCGGCGGATACTACAAGGTGCTGCTGGAACAGGGCATCGAGGGCTTCTGGAATGACATGAACGAGCCTGCCATCTTTTATTCCGAGAAGGGGCTGGAAAACGCCTTCGCGCAAATCGACACTTACCGCACCGAGAATTTGGACATCCACACCTATGGTGCCTTGCAGGGGCTGGTGGCCGGGCTGAAAAACAGCCCGGAGGACTACCGAAGCTTCTATCACCGGCACAAGGACGGCCTGGTGCGCCATGACAGGGTGCATAACCTCTACGGCTACAACATGACCCGTGCCGCCGGGGAGGCTATGGAGGCCCTGGAGCCGGAGAAGCGCATCCTGCTGTTCTCCCGCTCCTCCTACATCGGGATGCACCGCTATGGCGGCATCTGGACGGGGGATAACCTGTCCTGGTGGTCCCACATCCTGCTGAACTTGCAGATGATGCCCTCCCTGAATATGTGCGGCTTCCTCTACACCGGAGCCGACCTGGGGGGCTTCGGCGGGGACACCACGGAGGACTTGCTGCTGCGCTGGATGGCGCTGGGGATTTTTACCCCGCTGATGCGGAACCACTCTGCCACGGGTACCCGGCGGCAGGAGCTTTATCGCTTCCCCCATGTGGAGGCGTTCCGGCAAATCGTCTCTCTCCGGTACGTCCTCCTGCCCTACCTCTACAGTGAGTACATGAAGGCCGCCCTGGGGGATGGAATGTACTTCCGGCCCCTGGCCTTCGCCTACCCGGAGGACGCCTTCGCCCGCCGGGTGGAGGATCAGCTGATGGTAGGGGAAAGCGTGATGATCGCGCCGGTCTATCAGCAGAACGCCAGAGGCCGCTACGTCTACCTGCCGGAGCGGATGAAGCTGGTGCGGTTCGGCGGCTCCCATCAGGCGGGGCAGAACGTGCTGGAGACGGTGCAGGAGGAACTGCTGGAGCCGGGCCACCATTACATCGACGTGGCCCTGGACGAGGTGGTTTTCTTCCTCCGGCCGGGGCATCTGGTGCCGGTGTCCCGGGGCGGGCGCTGCGTGGCGGACGTGGACTTCACCCATCTGAAGCTGCTGGGCTACCCGGAGGGCGGCTGCCCCTACGAGCTGTATGATGACGACGGCTTCCGCAAGGACTATGACGACCCCGCCCACATCACCCGCATCCGCGTGGACGGCAGCGGCGCGATTCATACCGAAGGGACTGCGGGGAAGGAAATCCAGTGGCTGTGACCTGTCCAGGAACCGCTTTCTAACAATGCAAAAAGCGAGGCTTGGGAACCAAATCCGGTTCTCAAGCCTCGCTTTGCGTTCCGGGAGGCGGCCCTCAGTCCGCTTCCTCCTGGGTGTATTTCATCATCAGCGCCTCCAGCGCGTCGTTACTCAGGGGCGTGGGGACGGAGAAACTCCGGTTGCCGTCGATACACCGGACCAGAGCACGGTATTCCTCCGCCTGGTGGGACTCCGGGGCGTACTGAATCACCGTCTGCCGATGGCACTCCGCCCGCTGCACCAGGTTGTCCCTGGGGACGAAGTAGAGCAGCTGGGTGTTCAGCTGGTGGGCGAAGTCCTCCACCAGTTCCCGCTCCTGATCCACCATGCGGGAGTTGCAAATCAGCCCCCCCAGCCGGGTCTTCCCAGCGGCGGCGTAGCGCTGGATGCCCTTACAGATGTTGTTGGCGGCGCAAAGGCTCATCATCTCGCCGGAGCAGACGATGTAAATCTCCTCCGCCTTGCCCTCCCGGATGGGCATGGCGAAGCCGCCGCAGACCACGTCCCCCAGCACGTCATAAAGGACATAGTCCAGGCCGCTGTGGTAGGCCCCCAACTCCTCCAGCAGGTTGATGGCGGTGACGATGCCCCGCCCGGCGCAGCCCACGCCCGGCTCCGGCCCGCCGGACTCCACCGCCTTGATGCCGCCGAAGCCCTCGAACAGGAACTGATCCAGTTCGATTTCATCCTCGTCGTACAGCCGCATGGTGTCCAGCACCGTCCGCCCGGACAGGCCCCCCAGCACCAGCCGGGTGGAGTCCGCCTTGGGGTCGCAGCCCACAATCATCAGCTGCTTGCCCTGCTCCGCCAGGGCGGCGGCCAGGTTCTGGGTGGTGGTGGACTTGCCGATGCCGCCTTTTCCGTAAATTGCGATTTGTCTCATGCCAATAACCCCTTTTCTGTTTTGTCGTTACAGTACGCTGTCCAGCCACTGGTTCAGCTGGCTGCCCACCAGCGGCGGCAAACTGCCGGAGGGGGCGATGGATGCCTCACAGGGCAGGTTCACCCACCTGGCCCCATCGGGAGCCAGGGCGCTGGCGTTCTCATCGGCCAGAATCAGCTTGTAGCTGCCCGTTTCCAGCAGGGCTTTGAGCTGCTCCTCGCTCTTCAGCTTTACGTCGCCGGGAAGCTGCTGAGCTTTGTCCATGGTAAAGAAGCTGGCCACCTGGACGTGCTCCATGCCGTATTCCAGTTGCAGCGTGGCGCGGATGGCGTTCGCCATATACTGCTCCGCCACGATCAGCACCTCCGGCGCGCCCGCCCCGTTTTGGGGCAGCGCCGGGGAGCCGCCGCTCTGCACCCCCTGAGCCAGCCGCTGGCTCCACGCCGCGCCAAAGGGCGCGCCCGCCACATAGGGGGTTCCATAGGCGGCTTGCAGCGCCTTGGCCGCCCGCAACCCCGCCACGGAAGTGACCAGGTTGCAGCGGGCGCTAGCCGCCCGTTTCAGGTTGGACAGGGTCTCCCGTCCGCCCCAGCGGGACAGGATGGGGCCGCAATGCTGCTGCGCCCAGCCCTCTACCGCCTCCAGGTTGCCGCTGCCCCAGTTCAGGGCGCTGCCCCCCAGCAGGTTGACGCCGTCAGGGTCGCCCTCCGGCTGGGCCACCACGGTCTTTGCCAGCGCCTCCAGGCTTCGGGCCACGCCGTTCTCCCAGGTCTTGTGGCCAGTGACCTCCACCGCCGCAGCGGGCAGGCCGCTCTCCCGGGTGATTTGCTCCGCGATTTCCCCCAGGTCGGTGCCAATCATGGAGGCGCAGGGGGCCGCGCACAGCAACACGAACTTCGGCCCCAGCTGGTTGCTCCCGGTGCGGTAAGCGCCCAGCACCTTCTCCCGTGTGCCGCCCACCACGTCCTCGGAGCGGATGTGGGAGGCCACCATGCGGACGGCGTGGGTCCTGCTGCGGTACTCCGTGCTGTCGTCAATGACGCCCATGCCGTCGGTGTTGCTGACCACCTCTTCCAGGCCAAAGGTGTCCGCCAGGAAGGGGGGCATATAACTCCAAAGATTTTTCATCGGTACAGTCCTCCGTTATCCTCTGTCAACTGGCGCAGCAGTTCGGCGCTGGCGGTATAGCCGCACTGGACAGTGGGCGTCCCCCACCGTCCGCCGCCGTGGCCGCCATAGCCCGGTCTGCCGCCGCCTTCGCCGTGGCCTCGTCCGGCCCACTCCGGTCTGCCGCC
>JAJQFX010000025.1:4823-18097 GCA_021200895.1 Clostridiales bacterium
CTCGTCCGGCCCACTCCGGTCTGCCGCCGCCTTCGCCGTGGCCTCGTCCGGCCCACTCCGGTCTGCCGCCGCTTTCGCCGTGGCCTCGTCCGGCCCACTCCGGTCTGCCGCCGCCTTCGCCGTGGCCTCGTCCGGCCCAGTCCGGTTTGCCGCCGCCTTCGCCGCGGCCGCGGCCGGCCCACTCCGGTCTGCCGTTGCCTTCACCGCGACCCCGTCCGGCCCACTCCGGTCTGCCGCCGGATTCACCGCGACCCCGTCCGGCCCAGTCTGGCCTGCCGCCGCCTTCGCCGCGGCCGCGGCCTTGCCCGCCGTAGCCGGGCTTTCCGACGCCGTAGCCGCCCTGACGACCCACGGCCTTTTCCACCTTCACAGAGGGGGCGTTGGCTGCGAACCAGGCTTGCAAGTCCTGATTGTCGCTGCCTAGCTCCGCCGTCACCCGGGTGACGGGCAACCCCGCCTCGTACAGCCATTTCGCCACGGCCAGGCTGCCCTCCACTGTGACGGTATCCTCCTTGCAGGCGTCCCTGGCCTGGGCAAGCTGAGCCTCCAGCCGGGCGCGGTAGGCCGCCGTGTCCAGCGTGACCCCCAGGGCCTGGCCGATGGCCTGATAGGCCCGTTCCAACTCTGCCCCGTCATACACGCCGCCCAGCACCACATAGGGGATGCCCAGTCGGGCCTGGAGCCGTTGGCCCAGCGCCTCGCCGCCATCCTCCACGCAGACGATGTTCAGGTGGGCGTTTGCCATCTCCTGATACTGGGCGAAGGTCTTGCACTCCCGCAGGAGGTTGATACGCCCCACGCCCGCGCCGGTCAGCAGCTGGCGCAGCTCGCTGTCCGGGGGCAACTCGCCGGTGGTCAGCACGTTGACGCTGACCTCCTGGCTCCGCTCCGCCTTTTGCAGCATATCGTAGACCATGGAATCCACCGAGTCCTCGTCCGCCGCCCCGGCGTCGTGCTGGACGCCGCACAGGTGGCAGCCTGTGTGGACGCGGATGGGCACGCCGGTCTGGGCCTCCATCTTGTCAATCAGCAGCTGCCAGTCGGTGGACAGCAGCGCCGCCTGACAGCCTGCTGTCAGGTAGATGCCGCCGGGATGCCGCGCCTCCACCAGCTCCGTGATGGCCTCCTCGATTTTGCTCAGGTAGCGGCCGGTGATGAAGTCCACCTCGTCCAGGCACAGGAAGGACAGCCGCCCCTGCTTTTGCAGGTCGGACAGCTCCTGGGCCCGGTGACGGGTGCAGGCCATAGCCCCGATGAAGAGGATCTGTGTTTCCGGCACCAGGGCAAAGCCGCTGAACGCCATGCCCCGCTGCTTTTGTTTGCTAATCGTTTTCGCTGTATTCACTCAAAAATCATCCTTTACTGAATCATCCCGCTTGTGCGGGTTCTTTTCCTTGGTATGGCTTTATTTTAGCACGTCGGTTTTTATTTGTCAAGGTACCTAACGATTATTTTTTTGAAAAGGGACGCCGAAAAAATCGGCGTCCCTGATTCCGTTTGATGGTTTTGGCAAGGGCGTCTGCGTCACTTCACCAGGCTCTCGTAGACCTCCATATACTCGGCGGCGGACTTGCTCCAGCTGAAATCGGTCTCCATGTCCCGCTTTTGCAGCTTGGCCCAGGCTACCGGCTCGTCCGTGTAGACCGCCAGCGCCCGGTTGATGGCGTCCAGCATATCGTCCGCGTTGATGTTGACGAAGGTGAAGCCCAGCCCCTCCTCAGTAACAGAGTTATAGGAGGGGACGGAGTCCTTCAATCCGCCGGTGAGGCGCACCACAGGCACGGTGCCGTAGCGCATGGCGAACATCTGGGTCAGGCCGCAAGGCTCCGCGATGGAGGGCATCAGCATGATGTCCGCGCCGGCATAAATCTTGTCGGACAGGGTGGCGGCATACTTGATGTTGGCGCTGACCCGGCCGGGATACTGCCGCTCCGCGTTGCGGAAGAACTCCTCAAAGCCCCACTCGCCGGTGCCCAGGAGGACGAACTGGACGTGCCCGGACATGATGCGGCTGAACACGTTGGTGATCAGGTCATAGCCCTTATGCCCCACCAGGCGGGAGATGCAGGCGATGATAGCCGCGTCCGGGTCCTCGTCCAGCCCCAGCTCCTTTTGCAGGGCGGCCTTGCAGAGGGCCTTGCCGCTGAGGTCGTCGGGGGTGAAGTTGGCCGCGATGGTCTGGTCAGTGGCGGGGTCGGCGGCCTCCATGTCGATGCCGTTCAGGATGCCGGTGAGTTTGCTGTAGTTATCCACCACCACGCCCTCCAGCCCGTGGGCGTAGAAGCTGTATTGCAGCTCCCCGGCGTAAGTGGGGGAAACGGTGGTCACATGGTCGGCGGCGTAGATGGCCCCCTTCATCAGGTTCACATCGCCATAGAAACTCAGCATATTCTCATTGAAATAACTGGTGTCCAGGCCAAAGACATCCTCCAGGATGGAGCGGCCGAACCGGCCCTGGTACTCGATGTTGTGAATGGTATAGACGCTCTTGGCCTTGGCCAGGCTGGGCCGCGTCCGGCGGGCCTCCAGCAGGTAGATGGGCACCAGGGCGGTCTCCCAGTCGTTGGCGTGGATGATGTCGGGCTTCCAGCCGATTTGGTCAGGTATCTCGATGCAGGCGCGGGAGAAGTAGGCGAACCGCTCCCCGTCGTCATAGTGCCCATAGAGGCCGTTGCGCTTGAAGTAGGTCTCGTTATCCACAAAGTAATAGGTAATGTTGCCCCTTTGCAGCTCGAACAGGCCGCAGTAGCTGGAGCGCCAGCCGAGCCGGAAGTAGAAGTACTTCACGAACGTCATTTGACTGCGCCACTGATCGCCGATCGCGGCGTACAGCGGCAGGACGACACGCACATCGTTGCCCATATCCGCCAGTGCAGGAGGTAAAGAGGATGCAACGTCCGCCAGTCCGCCCGTCTTGACGAAGGGGGCGACTTCGGAGGAGACAAAGAAAATGTTCATATACAGTTATCCTTTCTTTCAGGGAAACGCTGTGCTTTGGGCCGTCCCGCCGTGTACGGCGGCAAGGGCAAACGCCCTTGGAGGAGAGTGGATGGTACCTTACACCTGGCTGCCCTTGGCAATCAGCAGGGGATAGTTGGGATGGCCGGACAGGTTGCCGTTGGGGGAGACAGTGACATCCTTGTCGGCGATGGTGCAGTTGACCTGCGCGTTCTCGCCCACGGCAACGCCCTTCATCAGGATGGAGTTCTTCACCACCGCGCCCTTGGCGACCTTGACGTTCCGGAACAGGATGGAGTTCTCCACCGTGCCCTCGATGACGCAGCCGTCGGCAATCATGGAGTTCTTGACCACGGAGCCGGGGGCGTAGTAGGTGGGGGCATCGGTGCGGTCCTTGGAGCGGATGGGATGGTCAGCGTCAAAGAGCTCATCCCGCACTTCAGGCTTCAGCAGGTCCATGCTCTTCTCATAGTAAGAGGCGACGCTGGTGAAGCGGGCGCAGTAGCCGTCAAAGACGTAGGGCATAATCTTCAGCTTGTCCTTCATCCCCACCAGCACGTCGTTGGAGAAGGAGTACTTGTTGTGGGCGGCGCAGTCCTTGTTGACCTGAATCAGCAGTTCCTTGCTCAGCAGCGCCATGGAGATGTACTCCAGGCCCTTGGCCTCGTCCGGCTTCTCCAGAATGTCGGCAATGGAGCCGTCCTCAGCGGGGATAACATAGGTGGTTTGTCTGGGGTCGCCGATGTGGTTGGGGACGCAGACGATGGTGATGTCCGCGCCGGAGGCAATGTGCTGGTCATAGACCTTGCCCAGGTCGATGTTCAGGGCGATGTCGCCATCGGTCAGCAGGACGTAGTCCTGGCGAATCTGCTCCAGGTAGGAATCCAGGCTGGCCAGGGCCTCCATACGGCCACGGATATGGCCGCTGCTGCCGGAGCTCTTCATGGAGAAGGGGGGCAGCAGCCGCAGGCCGCCGCGGCGGCGGGCCAAATCCCAGTGCTTGCCAGTGCCGATATGATCCAGCAGGGACTGGTAGTTCTGTTCCAGCACGACGCCGATGTCAGTGATGCCGGCGTTGACGCAGTTGGACAGCATGAAGTCGATCATGCGGAAGCGGCCGCCGTAGGGAACGGCGGACATGGAGCGGACCTCCGTCAGCTCCTTCAGGTCATAGTTGGCCTGGTTTGTAAAAATGAGGGTATGAATGTTTTTCATGCCTCCTCACCGCCTTTCAGAGTTTCAGGGTTCAGCATAGCGCCAGCCTCGATGACAGCGCCGGGGCCTACGGACACCTTGCTGCCCACAACGGCGATTTTCTTGTTGGGGTCCTGGGGGTCCTGCTCGGAACCCACCACAGCGCCTGCGCCGATGACGGAGTTCTCCGCCAGGATGGCATACTCCACCACGGCGCCGGCCTTCACCGTTGCGCCGGGCATCAGGATGGAATAGCGGACGCTGGCACCCCGCTCGATGGTGACGGAGTTGAAGAGGATGGAGTTGTCCACCTCGCCGTCCACCACGCAACCGCCGGCCACGAAGGAGTGATTGGTGGTGGCGTGCTCGCCGATGTAGTGCGGGGGAACGATGGGGTTACGGGCGTACAGGGGCCATTCCTTGTCATAAATATCCAGCTCAGCGTTGGGGATATTCAGAATGTCCATATTGGCGTCCCACAGGGAGGCAATGGTGCCCACGTCCTTCCAGTAGCCGTTGAAGCGGTAGACCACCATCTTCTCGCCGTTATTCAGCATATTGGGGATGATGTTCTTGCCGAAGTCATTGGCAGAGCCGGGGGTGTTCTCGTCCTCAATCAGGTACTTGCGGAGCTTGGACCAGGTGAAGCAGTACACGCCCATGGAGGCCAGGTTGCTCTTGGGATGGGCGGGCTTCTCCTCGAACTCGTAGATGGTGTCATCCGGATTGCAGTTCATAATGCCGAAGCGCTTGGCCTCCTCCATGGTGACGGTCAGCACGGAGATGGTGGCGGCGGCACCAGCCTTCTTGTGGGTCTCCAGCATATCCTTGTAGTCCATCTTGGAGATGTTGTCACCGGACAGGACGATGACGTAGTCAGGGTCATACTGGTCGATAAAGCCGATGTTCTGATAGATGGCGTTGGCAGTGCCCTTATACCAGGAGCCGGACTCGCCGGAGGTGGAATAGGGGCTGAGGATATGGACGCCGCCGTCGGCAATGTCCAAATCCCACGGCTCACCGTTGCCCAGGTAGGAGTTCAGTTCCAGGGGACGGTACTGGGTCAGCACACCGACGGTGTCAATGCCGGAGTTGACGCAGTTGGACAGGGGGAAGTCGATGATTCGATACTTGCCGCCGAAGGGGACGGCAGGTTTTGCCACGTTTTTGGTCAGCGCGTATAGACGGCTGCCCTGGCCACCGGCCAGCAACATGGCAACACATTCCTTTTTCATGGATGGTCACCTCGTACATAAGATTGGGATAGATGCGGTTGCTTTATTTGAAAAAACGGAGGTTTTCCGTTCAATCAACAGGAAGAAGGATGGGGGACGGCTCCGGCGGCCCTTCAAAGGCCACCACCAGCCCGCCCACAGGGGGCACCTCCAGCGGCAGCTGATAGCCCTGCTCCGTCTTTACGGCGGTCAGCAGCCCTTGGCTCCCCTGGTTCTGGCCGCCATAGGAATCGGCGTCGGTGTTCAGCAGCACCCGGTAAGAGCCGGGCTGCTCCACCTGGAGGCTGCACTGAAACGGCTTCCGCCTGGAGAAATTCAGCACCACCAGCAGGCTGGACTTCATGCCCACCCGCCGCAGGGCGGACGCCTTTTGCAGCTCGTCATAGCGAATCAGGGCCTGGTAGCCCTCCGGGTCATTGTCCCGCTCCCAAAAGGCGGGCTGCGACAGGTAGAGGAGGTTCGCCTCCCGGAAGAAGCGCTGCTGCCTGTAATACGCATCGTAGTGCAGCAGATGCCAGTCCAGGGAATAGCGGTAGTCCCAGGGCTTCTCCTGGCCAAATTCCGTGCCCATGAAGGTGAGCTTTTTCCCCGGGTAGGCCAGCAGCAGCAGATGGCACAGCCGGGACGCCGCCATCCTGGTGCTCTGGGGCTCCCCGCCGCCTGCAATCAGGCGGGAAATCGTCTCGGTAAACTCGGTGCCCAAGGGTGGGATGCAGGAGTGCAGAGGGGAGAAGGTACCGGACGCGAGGCGTCCGGCCTCGCTGCTTTGGTAAAAGGAGGATAGCAGGTGATCCCCCCAGCCCCGATTTAAACAGAGGTTCCCGCTGGTGCTGGCGGAATCGGTGATGATGACCTTGCCCAGGGTGATGACCCGCTCCGGCGCGTCCCGCCGGGTGCGCTGCACCAGTTCCTCGAGGAAGATGTGGGCCTCCGCCGTCTGCATCACGCCGGTGCCGCAGACCCGCAGCCCGTCCAGATGGTAATGCTCCAGCCAGAACAGGGCGGAATCCGTCAGGAACCGGCGCACAAAGGGCTTGGAAAAGTCAAAGGTGCGTACCCCTTCCTGCCCAAGCTCCTCCTCCGTCTCAAAGAGGGCGGAGCCGTCAAACCCGGCCAGCCCATGCTCGTTCACCGGAAAGCTGCCGCAGGGCCAGTCCATAAACACGCCGACCCCGGCGCGGTGCAGCTCGTCAATCAGGTGCATAAAGTCCTGAGGCGGGCCGAAGCGGGAGGTGGGGGCGAACCAGCTGTCCGGCAGGTAGCCGAAGCTGCCGTCCTCCTGATGCTCCATCAGCGGCATGAAGATAACGGCGGTGTAACCCATCTCCTTCACATAGGGCACCAGGTACCCCGTCATGGCGCGGTAGGAGAGCACCTCGCCCATGCCGGTCCTGCGCCAGGAGCCGAGATGCACCTCATAGCAGTTCAGCGGGCTTCTGCCCAGCTGCTTCTGCCTGCGGAAGGCAAACCAGCTGTCATCGCTCCAGCGGTACCCCGTGCCGTCGTACAGCTTGCTGCAATTATCCGGCGGCGTGTCGTTATGGAAAGCATATGGGTCGGACTTATAAAGTATGTCCCCTTCCTGGGTGTGGATGGCGTATTTGTAGGTGTCATATTCCCGCAAATAGGGGAAAAAGGTCTGCCAGACGCCCTCATCCATCCTTTGCATAGGGTCGTGGCCCGGGTCCCATTGGTTGAAGTCGCCCACCACGCTGACGCCTGCTGCCGCAGGCGCAGCCACGCGGAACATCCAGCCTGCCTGTCCGTTCTGGACGGAGGGAAACGCCCCCAGCCGCTGGGAAGCGGGAGTATCCTGCATTACCGTATCGCTCCATTCTGCTGATAATCTGCCGGGATTTGTCCGGCCTCTCCGCTTCTTTCCCGAAAAAAGGGGAGAAATCCGGGTGAAAGGTTCCCTCTCCCCCGCTTTTGCCGCAAGGACAGAGTAGCCTTTGTAAAAATTATACAATGTTTCTCCCCTTTCGTCAACACATTTTTTGCGAAACGACTTTTGAAAGTGCATCCTTCTTTGTTGACGTGCCTGCCCGAAAATTCCCGCGGCGGAGCAGGAAAATTTTGCTTGACTTTTCCCCGGAAATAAGGTACTGTTATCACATTGATTTCTTTCCCCGCAGTCCTACAAGGAGGGTATTTCCGTGTTTAGTACGGCTTATGCGGCCATCGCAGCGGTGCCGCTGCTGCTGTCCTTTTTATTGATGGTGATATGGAACGCCCCCGCCTCCAAATCGGTGGGGCTGGCCTTTCTGCTGACCTGCGTGCTGGCCCTGGCCGTCTGGCGGATGGAGGGGGTCCATGTGGCCGCCTACACGGTCTACGGCGTGTTGAAGGCGCTGGATCTGCTGTTGATTGTAGGCGGGGCCATCCTGCTGC
Organism: Clostridiales bacterium; assembly: GCA_021200895.1. Taxonomy (GTDB): domain Bacteria; phylum Bacillota; class Clostridia; order Oscillospirales; family Oscillospiraceae; genus Onthomonas. The sequence continues at coordinate 12,602 of JAJQFX010000025.1, forward strand.
AAAACACGCTGAAGGCCAACGGCCTCATGGACATCATCCGGGGCGGCTTCCACAAAATCACGCCAGACCCCCGGGTGCAGGCCATCATCATCGCCTACCTCTTCGGGGCCTTCATCGAAGGCTCCGCCGGGTTCGGCACCCCCGCCGCCCTGACCGCCCCGCTGCTGGTGGGGCTGGGCTTCCCCGCCGTAGCCGCCTGCGCGGTGGCGCTGATTTCCAACAGCACGCCGGTGCCCTTCGCCGCGGCCGGCACCCCCACCCTGACCACCATCTCCAGCCTGTCCGGCCAGCTGGCCGCTTCCGGCGTGGAGGAGAGCGTATTCCTCCAGGAGGTCACCGGCAAGGTCTGCCTGTTCCTGGGGGTCGGCGGGCTGCTGGTGCCCCTCCTGCTGGTGGCCGTGCTGGTGCTGGCCTTCGGCCCCAGGGAGCGGCGGCTGAGGAGCATTGTGGAGATGATTCCCTTCTCCCTGCTGGCAGCCCTGTCCTTCCTCGTCCCCTATTACCTGCTGGGGGTGTACCTGGGGCCGGAGTTTGCCTCCATCTTAGGCTCCATCATCGGCATGGTGCTCACCGTCCTGGCCGCGCAGCGGGGCTTCCTGATTCCCCGCTACGTCTGGCAGTTCAAGGGGCAGACGGGGGCCGCCTCCGGCGGCAAGCTCCCCAACCCCAGCTGGAAGCAGTTCGCCCTGGCCTGGACGCCCTATGTGGCGATTTCCGTCCTGCTGGTGCTGACCAGGGTGGACACCTTCGATCTGAAAGGGATTTTGCAGAGCATCAGCATCCACTTCGGCCCCATCTTCGGGGTGGAGGGGGCGGAGCTGAACTTCCAGTGGGCCTACAACCCCGGCATCTTCCCCTTCGCGCTGGTCAGCGTCGTCACCGCCCTGTGTACCCGCGTCCCCGTCAGGAAAATGCGGCGGGTGGCCGTCACCACCGGGCGGCAAATCTACAACCTGGCGGTGGCGCTGACCGCCGGTGTGGCCATGGTGCAGCTGATGATGCACTCCGGAGATAACCTGTCCGGCCTTGCCAGTATGCTGAGCCAAATCAGCCAGCTGATTGTGGGCAGCGTAGGCGGCCTGTTCCCCTACCTCTCCCCGGTCATCGGCATCTTCGGTACCTTCGTCTCCGGCTCCTGCACGGTGTCCAGCACCCTGTTCGGCCCCCTGCAATACGAGACGGCGGAGCTGCTGGGCCTCAGCACCTCCACCATCGTGGCGCTCCAGCTGTCCGGCGGCGCGCTGGGCAACATGATTTGCATCAACAACGTCATGGCCGTCACCTCCACCGCCAACGCCCTGGGCAACGAGGGCCGCATCATCCGGCTGAACCTGCTGCCCTGCCTGCTGTACTGCGCGGCGCTGTGGGTGGTGTACGCTGTCGTAGCGTAGCGGTTTCTGTCAAACGCAAGCGCTCCCGCCGAAATCACGGCGGGAGCGCTGTTTTGTGTCGTATGATTTATGATAGCGTATCAGTAGTGCAGGCCGAAGCCGGAGCGGTAATAGTTGCCGTCCGCGTCATAGTAGGCGTAGCTTCCGCCCCTGACCTTGGCCAGGATGGCGGGGTCGATGTACTGGTCCTTGTCGTAGCCGGGCACATCGTTGGGGGAGGCGCAGACCTCCCGAACGACGCCGTCGATTTCCTTCTCGGTGATGGCGATGACCTCCGGGGAGGAGACCATGGTCAGGCTCATTTTGCCGGTGGGGTTGTACGCGCCGGAGAGAACATCCATCTGCGCCCCCAGGGCGTTGCCCATAGCCACGGGGCTGACGGTGTACTGGAAGGTGAGGCCGTCCACATAGGGCTCCAGCTTGTCCAGAATCCAGGGGTTGCAGACCACACAGGTGGCAATGACCTTGCCGCCGTGGGCGTGTACCGCCTCCGCCAGGGCGGGGATGCGGCCCACCCCCCGGAGGGTGTGGATGGGGATTTTCCGCCCCGTCTTTTTCTGGCTCTTATTGGTCTCCCGCTCGTCATACAGGTCGCCGTCCACCAGCTCCAGCACGGGCATGGCGGTCTGAACGAACACGATGTTATTCTGCTTGGGCCAGACGTGGAGGTAGGCGTAATCCGCCTCCTCGGGGGTATCCACCACGGCGTAGCCTCTGGCGGTGAACAGTTCCTCCAGCTGCCTGCGGAGCTTCTCATTGTCGCCCTCACCGGCCACACCAGCACCCATGGCCTGAGCCAGCGCGCCGCCTGCGTCGTCTCCGGCAAAGCAGGCGACATACACCTTTTTGCCCTTCACCAGGGGCAGAACACCGCCGTGGTTCTTGGCCAGCACGACCTCCTTCTGGTTGGCGGCGTAGGCGGCCTTCTTGGCGTTCTCGAAGTTCTCCGCCCGCACCTGGTCGGCATAGTCCGGGTCCAGGTAGGGATTATCCACCCGGCCCACCTGGAACATACTCAGCAGGCGGCGGTAGTTGGCTCTGTCCAAATCCTCCTTGGGCAGCAGGCCCTCCTCCACCGCCTTGACGATATTCTCGGAGTCGGAGTTGCCGCCGATGACATCGGTCCCGGCGGAGATTGCCTTGGCGTAGCGCTGGGGAACGGTCAAATCCTCCACGCCATAGATTTGGGCGTTGATGATGCCGGAGTCAGAGTTCACATAGCCGTCAAAGCCCATCTCATTCCGGGCCAGGTCGGTGATCAGTTCCTTGCTGTAGGCAGAGGGCACCGCCTCGGAGGAGGTCAGCTTGCCCCGATAGTACTGGGGCTTGCTGCGCCCGTCGGTGGTGATGCGGGAATAGTCGGGCATGATAGCGGAGGCTTTTGTGTCAAAGGCGGCCTGGAAGGGCGGCAGATGGTACTTCTCCATGGAGCCCTCTGTGGGGTAGAGCCGCCACTGGCCGATGGCCATATGGGGCTCGAAGCCGTTCTCCGCCGGGCCGTCGCCGGGGAAGTGCTTCACTGTCAGCACCACGGAGCCTTCGTTCAGACCGTCCTCGCCGTTCTGGTAGCCCCGCACCAGCTCCCGGGTGATACCGGCGGTGATTTCCGGCCGCTCGCCATAGGTGCCGGAGTTTCTGGGCCAGCGTGGGTCGGTGGAGACGTCCACCTGAGGGCCGTACATGATGTTCTGGCCTGCGGCCTTCATCATCTTCCGGTCTGTGTCCGCCATGTTGTAGACCAGGTCAAAATTGCCGTCCCCCATGACCGCCGCGCCGATGCCCAGAAAGTCGGGATAGCCGATGTTGATGGGGTTGGTGTGCATGGAGTAGGGGATGGCCACGCCGCCCTGGCAGGCCTCATACTCCAGCATCTGGGTGCCGATGTTGTGGTACAGGGCGCTGACGCCGGCCTCCGCCCGCATATCACCCCGGTAAACGCCGGCGGTGAGCTTATGCTCCAGCACGTCGGTGTCGTCGCAGCGCATACTCAGGCCGGGGAGGATGCCCGGCTGCTCCGGCTCGGAGGGGTCGTAGTGCTTAAAAATCTTCTTAGGGTCGATGTTGCCGTTTTCGTCCCTGGCCTCCTCCCTCGTCATGGAGACAGGGGTGTTCCACAGGGCGTTCAGCACCAGACCGGCCTGCTGGTCCAGCCGCAGATGGGCCACCATGTCCCTGGCGCGGGTCTCGTTGTCCAGCCGCCAGTCCTCATAGGGGGAGAGGACGCCGTCGTTGTCCATATCCTTGAAGTACAGGCCGTCCTGAATGATAACGCCGCAGGTGGTGACGCCGATGGTGGGGCCGTTCTCGTTGTGGAACAGGACGGGTTCCAGATAGACATCGGTGATGCTGTCCCCCTCCTCCAGGACATAGGGGGCGGGGATGTAGCCGTTCTTCACAGATGGGTCGATGGTGATGGGATTCTTTTTCATAGGCTCGCTCCTTTTGTCAGGGTTTCCGAATCGTGTTTGGAATCATCTTTTTTTATTGTACTATGTTTTTCTCCAAAAGGCAAGAGACAAACACGGCAGAACTGTGTCATTTCGACAAAGGCAGCTGTTTTGCGCAAAAAAATGCACCCCGCCGGTTCCCCGGCGAGGTGCGCATTGGATACTAACGCAGTCACCCGCAGGCCGCCGCCAGCAGCTGGGCGGCGATTTCCCCCGCCGCCTCCGTGCCGGTGCCGCCATGCTCCACCACCACCACAAAGGCATAGGGGGTGGCGCTGGAGTTCACAAAGCCCACGAACCAGGCGTGAGGCTCCCCCTCCCCCACCTCGGCGGTGCCGGACTTGGCGCACACGGCCAGGTCGCCAAAGTCCAGGGTGCCGCTGTACTTGTTCAGCACGTTGTCCCGCATCATCCACTTCAGGGTGTTGCAGGTGTCCGCCGACCAGCCGATGGAGCTGCTGCCCGTGTCCTCATAGTACGCCGAAAAGCCCAGAGGGCCGGTCACAGAATGGAGCATAGTGGGGCTGGCGGCGGCGCCGCCGTTTGCGATGCAACCCATCAGCACCAGCTCCGCGCAGGGGTTCACCAGGTCGGTGGACTGGCCCACGCCGGACCAGGCCAGGGCTGCGCTGCCGTCCGGGCTGGCGGTAAAGCTGCCCGCCGCCGTGGTGAAGCCGTTCACCGCCCCGCTGTCCAGCAGCCCCGCCGCCTGGGCGTACTCCTCCAGCACGTCGCCCCCCAGCTCCAGGGCCAGGGTGGCAAAGGCGCAGTTGCAGGAGTTGGTCAGGCACTCCCCAAAGGTCTGGGTGCCGTGGGCGGCGGTGCAGGTGACGGTGGCCCCGTCCACGGTGATGCTGCCGGTGCAGGTGTAGGAGAAGCTGTCCATATCCAGGTTCTCCAGGGCCGCGGCGGCAGTCACCAGTTTAAAGGTGGAGCCGGGGGTGTAGGTGCTGGAGAGGAAGCGGTTCAGATAGGCCCCGGTGTAGGCGCTGTCCCCGGCGGCCACCGCCGCCGTCTCGCTCTCGTTCTCCGGGTCGTAGGCGGGGGAGGACACCATGCAGAGTATCTCCCCGGTCTTGTAGTTATACAGGGCCACCGTGCCGCTCTGGCCGTCCAGTGCCTCATAGGCCAGTTTGTTCAGGTCTCCATCGATGGACAGGGCCACCGTGTTCCCCGCGCCGCTGGTGCCGAAGATGGGGCTGTAGTCGATCAGCAGGTCGTCAAAAAGGGTCAGCGCCCCGGCCCCGATGTTGCCCGCGCCGTCCCCCACCGCGTGGAGGGTGGCCTTGCGGAGGGCGGCATCGTCGGCATAACTGCCGGTCTCGCAGTCGTACAGCACGGTGCCGTTCCGGTCGGTGATGGAACCTACCGCGATTTTGCCGCTGGAGTAGACGTGCCGGTTGGCCTGGAAGGTGGCCCAATCCTCCCCGTTCACCACATAGAGGCCCAGAAAGACCGCCAGCCCCGCCGCCATCAGAATGGCAAAGAGCAGCACGAACAGGGTGCGTTTTTTCAGCTGTTTCACGGGTCGTCCTCCTCCCACTGGAAATACTGCTGCCAGTCATCCGCGTCCGAGTGGAGGGGCGCGTCGTCGTCGGCGTAGGGCGGAACGTCCGCCGCCTGCTCCGGCGGCGGGGGGGGCGCAGCCGGTTCCTTCC
>JAJQFX010000138.1 GCA_021200895.1 Clostridiales bacterium
TGAGGTGTTCTTCCAAGAGATAAAGTGTTGCACTTGATTGACAATCCGCCGTGCTCAATATCAAGGCGGATTATACGGACGCGCTGCAGAAGCACAAGGAGAAGAAAAACGGCACCATCACAATAGGCACGGTACACGCCATGCCCCAGTATGGCATCAGCCGCATCATTGGGGCCTGGAGTGCGGAGAATCCGCAATTCAAACTCAAATTTTAGAAAACGACTCCCGTGAGTTGTTTACCATGCTGCGGCAGGGAGCCATCAGCTGCGCCTTTGCGCGGGAGGACTACTCTGACATCAATGGCGATTTTGAGCGCATCAAAATCACCTCTGACCGGCTGGTTTGCCTGGTGCCGGAAGGCCACCCCAGGGCGAAGGACAAGACGATTTCCATCCGGGAGCTGAAGGGCGAAAAAATCCTCTATTATGAGCAAAGCACCATGATGCGCAGCCTGTTCCTCGGCGCAGGGTTCACCATTCCGGACGCCTCCATCGGGGCGAAGGGCCGCAACGCCCTCCTGCTGGTGAAGCAGGGGCTGGGCATTATGCTGGAGTTCCGGAAGCCCATCGACGATTCCGAGCTGGGCGGCTTTTCTATTTTGGACATTGAGCCGGAGGTGCGCAGCGACATCAACTTTGTCTACCTTCCCCATGCGCTGTCGGATACCGGTCGGCGCTTTGTCAGCTTCATTAAGCGCTATGCACGGACAAATCCGCCGCAGGCATAACAACTTGAACTGGATACCCTTTCATTTTCTCCCCTCCTGTGCTATGATAAGGAAAACGCGGGAGGGGAGTGTGCGTTTCCTATGGCAAGGGGACAGAACCAAAAGCAGAAGCCTTTATATTTGGCAAAAATTTTCCTGGAGGAGACGGACGAGGGCCACGGCCTGACCGCAGGCGAACTGATTGACAGGCTGCAACAGTATGGCGTAGCGGTGGAGCGGAAAACCCTGTACCAGGACATTGAAGATTTGCGGCAGTTCGGCATGGACATCGTCGCCATGCAGCGGGGGCGGACGCACACCTACCACCTGGTTTCCAGGACGTTTGAATTGCCGGAGCTGAAGCTACTGGTGGACTCTGTCCAATCCTCCAAGTTTATCACGGAGCGGAAATCCCGGGAGTTGATTCGGAAGCTGGAAACGCTGTGCAGCGTCCACGACGGCAAGCAGCTCCAGCGCCAGGTGCTGATTGCAGGCCGGGTCAAGACCATGAACGAGAGCATTTACTATAACGTGGACGACATTCACACGGCCATCAGCCGGAACTGCCAAATCAGGTTCCATTACTTCCAGTGGAACCTCCAAAAGGAGGAGGAGCTGCGCCGGGGCGGGGCCTGGTACTGCGTCAGCCCGTGGCACCTGCGGTGGGACGATGAGAATTACTATATGATAGCCTACGAATCCTCCTCCGACACCATCAAACACTACCGGGTGGACAAGATGCGAAATATCACCGTAACGGATACCCCCAGGGAAGGGCAGGAAAAGCTGGCGGCCTTTGACCCGGCGGCCTATACAAAGCGGCTGTTCGGTATGTACGCAGGGGAGGAGACCCGCGTAACCCTGGAGTGCGAAAACCGGATGATCGGCGTCCTGATTGACCGGTTCGGGAAGGATTTCCCGGTGATTCGGAAGGACGAGGGCCATTTTACCGCCTATGTGGATGCGGCGGTCAGCGAGCAGTTCCTGGGCTGGGTCATCAGCCTGGGCAGCGGAGTGAAGCTCACTGCGCCGGAGGACGTGGTGGAGCGGATGCGGGGGGAGGTTCGGCGGCTGAACGCGCAGTATTTATGACAGGGCAGCCGAAGGCTGTTGCCCCAAATGTGCAAAAAAATCAGGTGGATTGCCGTGGGATTGGCAATCCACCTGATTCATTTTCCGAAGCTGCGTCAGGCCATCTCCCGCAGCTTCTCCAGAAACTTCTGCCCGGCCTTTGTGAAGAGCTGGTACTTCTTCCAGACAACGTGCATTTCAATGTCCGGCTGCCCTTCCAGCGGGCGGAAACAGAGGGGGCTGTCGCCGGAGATGTTGATGATATGGTCAAAGCAGATGGCGTAGCCCATCCCTTCCTCCACCATGATGGAGCCGTTGAACAGCAGGTTATAGGTGGCGGCGACCTGTTGCTCCTCCAAAGGGTGGGGCAGGAAGCCGTCTCCCAGAGGCTGACGGGACACAATGAGAGGCTTATCCGCCAAATCCTCTGGAGTGATGGTCTCCTTCTGAGCCAGGGGGTCGTCCCGGCGCATGAGAACGCCGAAGCGCTCCGTATATGGTACCCTCAGACATTCGTATTTGGAGGTGTCAATTTCCCCGAACAGGATGCCGAAGTCCAGCAGCCCTTTATCCAGGTCCTCCAGTACCGTCACACGGTCACTGCTGACGTTGTGAAAACGCACCTGGGGATACTCCTCCTGCAACGCCTTCGCCGCCTTTACGAGAAATCGGATACCCTCGGACTCTCCGGCCCCGATGTGGATGTCCCCGTCCACCACCTCGTCGGAGAGGGAAATTTCGTCCTTCGTCCGGCTCACCAGGTCGAGAATTTCCTCCGCCCGTTTCCGCAGCAGCATACCCTCCTCGGTCAGGGTGATTTTCCGGTTGCTGCGGACGAAGAGCTGCTTCCCCAGTTCCTCCTCCATATCCCGCAGCTGCCGGGACAGGGTGGGCTGCGACAGATGCAGCGCCTCCGCCGCGCCGGAGATGCTCTGCTCCCGTGTCACCGCCAAAAAATAGTGCAAAACGCGAAGCTCCATGTGAATGTCTCCCTTCCAGTTATGCTCCTATTATAGCATTTTCTTCCATGCCTGTAAAGCATGGAAGTGTATTCAATCAAAGTATTTGATATTTAACCTTGGATGGGATACAATCATCTCAGTTGAATTGATGCGCATGATTCACGAAAAAATAAAACTGGGAGGCATTTAAACTATGATACAACTGCTCGTCAACCTGTTGACCCCCGTCTTTACCAGTATGGGCGTCAGCGAAAGCGACGTAGAGTACTACGCAAATTCCCCGAGTGGCTACGTCTATGCAATCGTAATCTCGTTGGTAGTGGCTATCGCGGTGATGGTGGCGGCCCACTGGCTGGTCAAAAAGGGGACCCGCCATGTGGTGCGCTGGTCTGCTGGCGTGGCCTGGGTCCTCTGCGTGACCATCATCGCAAACGTGATTTGCTTCGGCCCCATGTACAACAACATCTCCCTACTCCTGAACAGTTCGGCGGCCGTGTCCGAGGAATCGGTTGCCGCCTCCAAGGAGATCATCCAGGAGACCAGCGAGGAGGGTATGGTGCTGGTCAAGAATAACGGCGTCCTGCCCCTGACTGACACCACCAACCTGAACGTGTTCGGCTGGGCCTCCACCAACCCCATCTACGGCGGCACCGGCTCCGGCTCCTCCGACAGCTCTGACGCCATCGACATCCTGACCTCTCTGGCAGACGCCGGGTTTACGGTGAACCAGAGCCTGGTGGATATGTACACCGAATACAGCCCTACCCGGAACCTGGGCGGCAACGTGGTCAGCGTGACCTACACCGACTGGTCTCTGCCGGAACCCACCATCGACTATTACACCGACGAGCTGATGGACGAGGCCAAGGAGTTCTCTGACACCGCTTTGATCGTCATCTCTCGCTCCGGCGGCGAGGGTCAGGACGTGCCCCGCGACATGAACGCCGTCATCAACGGCACCTATAACATCGCTGACACAGTGGCCAACGGCAACAGCAATTACGCCTATTTTGCCTGCAATTACACCAACAACGGCGACTATGACGACTTTGACGAGGGTGAACATTACCTCCAGCTGTCCAACACCGAGGAGGCCATGATCGACCTGGTCTGCTCTGAGTTTGACAACGTGGTGGTCATCAACGCCAACAACACCATGGAGTTGGGCTGGGTGGACGAATACGATTCCATCGGCGCGGTCATCCTGGCCCCCGGCACCGGCGCCACCGGCATGGAGGCCCTGGGCGAGATCCTCAGCGGCGCCGTGAACCCCTCCGGTAAGACCGCTGATACCTACGTCTATGACCTGACCGATACCCCCACCTACAACAACTCCGGCAGCTTCGCCTATTCCAACGTGGAGGACCTCCAGGCGGCCTTCACCGAGGCGGACTCGGCCTATCAGGGTGTCATCGCCTTCGTGGACTATGTGGAGAGCATCTATGTGGGCTACAAGTTCTATGAGACCGCCGCCGAGGAGGGCCTCATCGACTATGACGAGAAGGTGCAGTACTCCTTCGGCTACGGTCTGAGCTACACTACCTTTGAGCAGACCATGGAGAACTTCACCGACAACGGCGACACGATTTCCTTCGACGTGACCGTCACCAACACCGGTACCGTGGCCGGCAAGGACGTGGTAGAGGTCTACTACACCCCGCCCTACACCAACGGCGGCATTGAGAAGGCATCCGTCAACCTCATCGACTTTGAAAAGACGGAGACCCTGGAGCCGGGCACTTCCCAGACCATCTCCTTTGAAATCGCCAAGGAGGACATGGCTTCCTACGATTCCGGCTGCCTGAAGACCGAGAACGGCGGCTATGTGCTGGAGGCCGGGGACTATACCGTCTCCATTCGCTCCGACTCCCACACCGTTCTGGACGAGGAGACCTTCAACGTGGCCTCCGACATCGACTACAGCGTCACCGGCCGCTCCTCTGACGACACCGCCGCCACCAACCAGTTCCAGGATTACTCCACCGGCAGCGTGACCTACCTCTCCCGTGAAAACGGCTTTGCCAACTATGACGAGGCCACCGCAGCCCCCGACGAGTCCGAGTACCTGATGGATGACGAGACCCGCGAGGAAGTCACCGCTCACTCCGTGGCCTACTACGACTCCACCCTGTACGACGACGACAGCGACGAAATGCCCACCACCGGGGCGGACAACGGCCTGACCCTGGCGGATATGATGGGGCTGGACTATGACGACCCCCAGTGGGACGACCTGCTGGATCAGCTCACCGTGGACGACATGATCAACATGGTGAACCTGGGCGGCTTCCAGACCGTGGCGGCGGACTCCATCGGCAAGGTGGGCACCCTGGACTCTGACGGCACCTCCGGCCTGAACGACTGGTACATCGGCGTGTACGGCACTGCTTACTCCACCGAGCTGCTCATCGCCCAGACCTGGAACAAGGATCTGGCCTATCGCATCGGCGTGGCCGAGGGCGCAGAGTATGCCGACTGCGGCATCTACGGTACCTATTCCCCCGCCATGAACACCCACCGCTCCGCCTTCTGCGGCCGGAACTTCGAGTACTACTCCGAGGACGGCACCCTGGCCGGTTACATGGCCGCCAACACGGTCAACGGCCTGGCCTCTCAGGGGGTGTACGCCTACATCAAGCATTTCGTCATGAACGACCAGGAGACCAACCGCTGCTCCCTGCTGCTGACCTACTCCGACGAGCAGGCCATCCGGGAAATCTACCTGAAGCCCTTTGAGATTTGCGTGAAGAACTGCGAGACAGGCACCTACGCCGTCATGTCCTCCTTCAACTTCATCGGCTACAAGTGGTGCGGCGCCAACAGCAACCTGCTGAACAACGTCCTCCGGGACGAGTGGGGCTTCCGCGGTATGGTGCTGACTGACTGGAACGGCTCCTATGGCTATCAGAACACCGACGACGCCGTCCGCAACGGCAACGACGCCATGCTGGGCTTCTTCTCCTATGAGTCCAACCAAATCACCAACACCTCCGCTTCTCTCGTCAAGGCCATGCGGCAGGCGTGTAAGAACATTTGCTACACCGTGGTGAACAGCGGTAACTACACCCTGGCGGAGGAAACCTCCGGCCTGGACAACATGACCACTATGTTCCTCGGCATCGACATCGGGATCGCAGTGGTGCTGCTGGCCGTGGAAGGCATCGTCCTGATTCGGTACTTCAAGAAGCGCAAGGTTGCCAAGTAATGCGGCACAATCTCTGACTGAGTTTCCCGCCATCGGGGCCATGCTTCCCAAGAGGCCCCACAAACACAACGCACGGTACGCCCCTCCTCCTGCCGCTTCCCAAAGGGGGAGGGCGCGGCCCAGCGTGTTTCCTCCTGAGAGCCTGGAGACGGTGATGGCGATTTGTCTCCAGGCTCATACTATATCGGCCTATTCTTCGCTGGGAATGATAAAAAACCGGTTCTGCCCGAAAACAGAACCGGTTTTTTGATACTGTGCTGTTATGCCGCTGGCATTACTGCTCGGCAGCGACGACCTTCTTCAGGTGGACGAAGCGGGGGAGGCTGTTCTCCTTCTTCATCTGAATCTCACCCTGAATCAGGGGCAGGGCATACTTGATATACTCATCGGTCACATTGTTGCCGCGCTCATTGATCCACTCCACAGGGACCTTCTTCTCATAGTTGGCCACGGAGGACAGGTCCAGCAGAACGGGCTCACAGCTATAGCCGTTCTCGTCCCGGGTGCACTGGAAGCCCACCATCTTATCGGTGGTACCGGCAATAGCTTCCTTCACAGCGGTCTGACCGGCCATGAAGGACTCATCATTATCGGTCTGGGAGGCGACGTGCTCACCGCAGCGCTGGAGGAGGGACAGCTCGATGGGACGCACCTTGACGCCGGGGATCTGCTCCTTCACCACGTTGGCCAGCAGCGCGGCCAGGCCGCCCAGCTGGGCATGGCCGAAGCCGTCGGTGGCAGAGGTCTTGGCCTCGGAGACGAAGGAACCGTCCGCATAGTGAATGCCCTCGGAGACAGCCACCAGAACGTTCTTATTCTCGTCCCAAATGCGCTTGACATCCTCCAGGAACTCGTCCATCTTGAAGTCCACTTCGGGCAGATAAATCAGATCGGGGCCATAGCCGGTGATGTTGGCCAGGGAAGCAGCGCCAGCCAGCCAGCCAGCGTGACGGCCCATGATCTCCACAATGGTGACCTGGCCCTTGTCATAGACGTGAGCGTCCTGATAGACCTCCACCAGAGAGGTGGCGATATACTTGGCGGCGGAGGCGTAGCCGGGGCAGTGGTCGGTGCCGAACAGGTCGTTGTCAATGGTTTTGGGGATACCCATGACGCGGCAGTCATAGCCCACCCGCTTCATATACTTGGAGATTTTATTGCAGGTGTCCATGGAGTCGTTGCCGCCGTTGTAGAAGAAGTAACGGACGTCGTACTTCTTGAAGATTTCCAGAATCTTCTTGTAATCCGTGTCATCCACGTCGGGGTCAGCGATTTTATAGCGGCAGGAGCCCAGGGCGGAAGAGGGGGTATAGCGCATCAGGGCCAACTCCTCCGGGTCTTCCTCATCCATGACATACAGCTTGTCCGTCAGGACACCCACGATGCCGTTGGCTGCGCCGTACACCTTGGTGATGCAGTCACTGTCCAAGCCAGCCTTGATTGCACCATAGCAGGATGCGTTGATAACGGAAGATGGGCCGCCGGACTGGCCAACAATCATTGCGCCTTTTAATTCGTTCATTGAAAATTCCTCCTAAGTAAATTTGAGTTCCATACCGTAGCAACACGGAATTACGCCAGTTTTCATTTATCATAAATGAGTAAACGCGCAGCACACGGTATCTCCCCCGAATTTTCAAGTAAATCATAGCACAACCCCTTGCATTTTTCAATCGTTCCTGCTAAAATAATTGTGTAAATTTTATAAGGAGTTGATTTCTTATGCCTCTGGTTACTACAACCGAAATGTTCAAGAAGGCCTACGATGGCGGTTACGCTATCGGCGCTTTCAATGTCAACAACATGGAAATCGTTCAGGGCATCACGGAAGCCGCGGGCGAGCTGAACAGCCCTGTTATCCTGCAGGTCTCCAAGGGCGCCCGTGCCTATGCTAACCACACCTACCTGGTCAAGCTGGTGGAAGCGGCTGTTATGGAGAATCCTCAGATTCCCATCGCGCTGCACCTGGATCATGGTGACAGCTTCGAACTGTGCAAGTCCTGCATTGACGGCGGCTTCACCTCCGTCATGATTGACGCCTCCTCCAAGCCCTTTGAGGAGAATATCGCCCTGACCCGTCAGGTCGTCGAGTACGCCCATGACCACGGCGTCGTGGTCGAGGCTGAGTTGGGCACCCTGGCCGGCGTTGAGGACGAGGTCTCTGTGGAAGCAGGGAAGGAGAGCTACACCCATCCCGAAGAGGTGGAGGAGTTCGTCTCCCGCACTGGCTGCGACTCCCTGGCCATCGCCATCGGCACCTCCCACGGCGCTTATAAGTTCACCCCCACTCAGTGCACCCGCAATGAAGACGGCATCCTGGTACCTCCTCCTCTGCGCTTCGACGTGCTGCGGGAGTGCATCAAGCGTCTGCCTGGCTTCCCCATCGTGCTGCACGGTTCCTCCTCTGTGCCTCAGGAGTTCGTGAAGATGGTCAACACTTACGGCGGCAATATGCCCGATGCCATCGGCATCCCCGAGGATCAGCTGCGTGAGGCTGCCAAGCTGGCTGTCTGCAAGATCAACATCGACTCCGACATCCGTCTGGCCATGACCGGCAACATCCGTAAGTACTTCGCGGAGCATCCCGATCACTTCGATCCTCGCCAGTATCTGAAGCCCGCCCGTCAGGCGGTCAAGGACATGGTGGCTCACAAGATCGTCCATGTGCTCGGCTCCGACAACAAGATTTAAATCCTTTCACTCTTTCGCATTGAACATCCCCCGGCGGGAGTTTCCCGCCGGGGGTTTCCAGATGGAGGTGCGCGATGAAGAAAATAGAACTGGCAGAACAGTGCGAAACCAATGTCATCCATGAGCAGAACGTGGCGAAAGTCCGCCTTGAAATGCCGGACGAGGACCCGATTTACGAGGTCGCAGAGCTGTTCAAGGTCTTTGGCGACTCCACTCGCGCCAGAATCATCTGCGCATTGACCATTTCGGAGTTGTGCGTCTGCGACCTGAGCTGCATCCTGAATATGTCCCAATCCGCCGTTTCCCATCAGCTGCGCATTCTAAAGCAGGCCCGCATTGTGAAAAATCGGCGGGAAGGGAAGGTGGTCTATTACTCGCTGGACGATGAGCATATCCAAAAGCTGTTCAGTCTGGCCTTTGACCACGTCATGGAGGATTGACACATTACCGCACGCCGCACCGTTTCCCGCGAAAGGCAGGAAACGGTGTTTTATTCTGCCCTGGCGCTTGCCTGATGCAGGCTCCTGGCCAGGGTGAGGCAGACGATTTCCGCAGCGCCGCCTTCCCGCAGCGCGGAAGCGGCATTCTCCAGGGTGGACCCGGTGGTGATAACATCGTCTATCAGGAGGATACGCTTACCGGCGACGGAACAGTTCTTTGCCGGGCGGTACACTCCCTTCACATTGGTGTAGCGCTGGGCCACATGCGCCGTACCAGACTGCGCCGCGGTGTAGCGGGTCTTGTCCAGCGCCTTTACCAGCGGGATGCCAGTATGTAAGGCAACTTCCCTTGCCAGAAGCTCGGCCTGGTCATAGCCCCGACTCCAGCGGCGGAACCGGTGCAGGGGAACCCAGGTGCAGAGGTCGAAGGGGCCAGCGCTGCTTTCGTCCAATGCCTCAGACATCCACTGCCCAAACAAGCGGCTGTAGTGATAGTGCCCGTTGAATTTGTAACGGTGAAAGGCAGGTTTGAGTTGGTCTGTGTAGAAGCAATAGGAGATGCAGCGGTCGAAGTGCTTCCCGTATTGTATCCGACGGTCGCCATCCGTGACAAGCAGTTTTGCTTTGCATTTCTGGCACACTGTTCCCGTCTCCAGCAGATCTCCGCAGAGGTAGCACTTCGGCGGATACAGCGTATCCAGGACGAATTTTTTACATTCGTGCAGGCGCATCATTCTGATTCCCCCAGTTTCAGTAAAACGGTTCCGTCCTCATCAGTGCGATAAACGGTGCAGTTCCAATCGGCAAGCCGGCCCAGGGTCTCCTCCGTTGGGTGGCCATAGGTGTTATAGCCCACAGAGATGATGGCGACCTCCGGCGTAAGGGTCGACAACAGGGCCTCTCCGGTGGCGTACTTTGAGCCGTGGTGGCCTGCCATCAGATATTCAATGTCGGATAACTGTTCCCGCTCCAGCAGCGCGGTTTCCGTGTCAATGTCCATATCGCCTGTGACAAGGAGATCCAGAGCATCATAGGACAGGAGCAGGGAAAGCCCTGCATTGTTGCTGTCCCCATCCTCCTGCTCCACTGGAGAAAACAGGCTCAGGGTGCCGCAGCCGAAGGCTGCCGTTTTGTCCTCTGTCACAAAGACGATTTCACACTGATATTCTTCCGCAAGCGCACAAATCGTCTGCTGCTGTGGTTCGTCTGACTCTGGCAGGTAGAGGGTTTCGACTGTGATGCGGGAGAGCAGCTCCTCCACGCCGTTGGTGTGGTCGCTGTCGTAGTGGGTCAGAATCAGCGCATCCAGGCTGCTGCGGTTCAGACCTTGCAAATAATCCGCCAGCGTATCACCGGGGTTGTCCTCATTTCCGCCGCAATCGATTGCAAGCGCCATGCCCTCGGTGAAGGCGGCAATGCACTGCCCCTGTCCCACGTCCAGGGCCGCGATGGTGAGCGGCGCATTCAGCGTCGTCCAGATGTGAACCCCGATAGCGCAGAGCAAAGAAAGCGCACCGACGCAGAAGGGGAGAGCAGGATAAGTTCGCATGGGTTTCCATCGGACAGCGAGCAGAATCAGGACATAAAGGAACACAAGCCAAACTGCGTAGGCTATAACATTCGTGGAAAGGGCTGCAAAGTTGAAGCCTCCGACTGCGCGGCTGACTCCGGAGATGTAAAGGGAAATATACTTACAAGGAACCGCAAGCAATTCCGCAGCGGGCCACCAGAGAAAGCTGCACAGCACGCACAGGAGGGCCAGACCAAACAGCAATCCCAGCACCGGCAGCACCAGCAGATTGGTGACAACACCGACCAGCGACACGCTGCCAAAGTAATACGCACATAGCGGCGTCGAGAGGAAAAGGGCCCCGCAGCTGGTGCTCAACAAATCAATCATGCTGTATAGCAGCCGATATAGTTTCTTTTTGTGCCGAATCGGTTCCAGCTTGCTTTCCAGTACGCGATGCAGTCTGGGCTGCACCAGTTCGATGCCCAGCACCGACAGGAAGGACAGTTGAAGCCCGACCCCGGCAATCGCGTATGGGTTTTGCAGGAGCAACACCAGAAGGGCAAAGGACAGGGAAGTGGGGGCGTCATTTTCCCGCCCGAAAATGGGGGCCAGCAACAGCAGCGCTTCCATCAGGATGGCGCGGACAATGGCGGGCTTGCAGCCGGTCAGGAGGGCGAAGAACACCAGAACAGGGAGGACCAGGAGCCGCTTCCTACGCTGGCTGCCGGGAATCATTAACAAAATCTGTGCAAACAGCATAACGTGGAGGCCGGAAACGGAGACGATATGGGCCACGCCAGCCCGACGCAACGCGGTATATAAGCTGTCAGAAAGCAGATCCTGGTCGCCTGTCATCAGGGCTTCTATCAGCCCCAGCGCATCCCCGGTAAAAAGAGCCTGAATGTTCCGCTGAATTGCGGAAGCGCAGACGGCAGGGAGGAGGTATAACGGGGTGCTGCTTTTCTCTGTAACGTCAACTTCCTTTACACTTGAGATGATTGCACGGATACCCTTCGCGGCGTTGTAATATACCGTTTCGTTCCGCACGTTGTTTGCGGTTTTGATTGTTCCGGTGGCCGTTACGCGGTCACCGGGGGAAAGGCTCTGATATTCCGCATCCAGATAGACCTTTGCCAGAAAGTTCGCACCTGGGGCAGAATCCACAGAAAGCGTCACTGAAACCCCATATTCCGTTTCAGTTGGTGTATCCTGCACAACGCCGGAAAAGGAAACGCCTTCTCCAAAGGTGCGCTCCGCAGGCAGAACAAAAATCGTCTGATAGCAGTGGCACCAGACAAAGCCCAGGACCAGGCCGACTGAGGCCAGCAGGATCCGGGTGCGCAGCTTGCCGGTGCAGGAAAGGGACGCAAACATGGGAAACAGGGCTAAAACCGCCGCAGCCATCCACCACTGTGACGGAAGCAGATAGATTGCCAGAAGCACAGCAATCGCAAAAAAGACGCTAAACCAGGCCAATTTTCTCATAAATCACCGTTCTCTTTCTATTTTTTCTTGTGTACAGAGGCCAGCGGATTGGCCCGGGCCGCAATACGCAAGTCATCGTTGTCAATGTGGGTATAAATTTGTGTCGTATTCAAATGGTCGTGGCCCAAAACCTCTTGCAGCGTGCGCACATCAACACCGTTTTGCAGCATCAAAGTGGCAGCTGTGTGGCGCAGCTTGTGGGAGGAGTACAGGCTGGCATCCAGTCCGGCTTCGGTCAGCCGTTTTTTCACCATTTTGTGGACGCCCGCCCGGGTGATTCGCGTTTTGTGTGAGGTCACAAAAAGGGCGTCCTCATCCAGCAGCGTCATACCGTTGCGGACAATCAGCCAGTCCTGGATCGCCATTTTGCAGGCGTCATTTAAATATAGCATCCGAACCTTATTGCCTTTGCCCAGCACACGGAGGGTGTCGCCCTGCACGTTTATAAGGTTAAGACTAACTAACTCTGAAATCCGAAGCCCGCAGTTCAGGAACAGCGTCAAAATGCAGTAATCCCGCTCCTGATTCCTGCCGCTGACCGATTCCAACAGCTGGATGCTTTCATCCAGAGTCAGGTACCGGGGCAAATCCTTTTTCACCTTTGGCGTGTCCAGCCCGTCAACCGGATTATCCTCCAGAAGATGGGTTTTTGTGGACAAATACTTGAAAAAGGAGCGCAGGGTCGAAACCTTTCTGGCGCGGGAGGCATTGTTCAAATGCCCTTCACGGGTCAGGTAGGATAGGTAGTCATAGACCTCGCTCAGCGTTACCGCGCGCAGAAAGTCGATATCGATGTTCTGAATAGAGATTTGGTCGATTGCGGTGTCGGCAGGAACCAGTCCGCGCCGATATTGCAGATAGCGGAAAAAGCCCCGCAAATCCAGAAAATATTCATCCACGGTGCCCTGTGAGTGGCCTTTCACCGTCTCGTGGTAGGAAAGGAAGTCCAGCAGCACCTGTGGGCTTTCAGCTCTATAGTCCAATTTGTGTGAGCGTCCACAGTCTCCCCCGCCGTTTGGTCTCCCCTAAAGTCAACAAAATTTTTATTTTGTTGACTTTTGCGTCTCCAAAAATAAGCGGCCTCTCCGCTCCCGGGCGCTCCCTTCGCCTCCCTTCTGCCAATATCTCACTGTAGTTATAGTGTATCATACCACTGGGCTGCCGTCAAGGGGCAATCTGGGTGCTGTGTAAAAATCCTGCGCCGCAGCGGTTACGATTGTCGTGTACCGCTGCGGCGCAGAGTTTGCACACCATCACAGCAAGGCTGCCATAGCCTCTCTGATATTCTTCACCGGAATCAGCTGCAAGCCCGGAATCTCAGGCTGCCGCCCGCTGTTCCGGCTTGGAATCATGCACTTGGTAAAGCCCAGCCGATGCACCTCGCTAAGCCGCTGCGCCAGTGCGGTGACCGGGCGCAGCTCGCCGGTCAAACCGACCTCGCCGATTGCCGCCAAATCCTCCGGCACAGGTTTATTGCGGAAGCTGGACGCCAGGGCCAGCACTGTCGCCAAATCTGCCGCCGGTTCCTCCAGATTCAATCCGCCAATTACGTTGATATAAGAATCGCAGTTCCCGATATTCAGGCCGCCGCGGCGCTCCAGCACCGCGATAAGCATAACGGCGCGGCCATACTCCACGCCGTTGCTTGTCCGGCGGGGGTTGGCGAAGCTGGAAGTAGTGACAAGGGCCTGCACCTCTGCCAGCACCGGCCTTGCGCCCTCCATAACGCAGGTGACGCAGGTTCCCGGCGCGCCTGCTGGCCTGCCGCTGAGCAGCATCTCAGACGGGTTTGGCACCTCGGTCAGCCCTTCGTCCAGCATTTCAAAGACGCCGATTTCGTTTGTTGCGCCAAAGCGGTTTTTCACGGCGCGAAGAATACGGTAGGTCTGCTGCTGCTCCCCCTCGAAGGAAAGTACGCAGTCCACCATATGCTCCAACACCTTTGGCCCGGCAATCGAGCCTTCCTTGTTGATGTGGCCGATGACAAAGACAGTCAGCCCCTCCCCTTTTGCCAGTTCCATCAGCGCCATCGTACACTGCTTCACCTGGGCGACGCTGCCTGGGATGGAGTCCGACGCATCGGAGGAGATTGTCTGGATGGAGTCCACAATGAGGATATCCGGCTTCACCTGATGCACCGCATCCGTGATATTGCCCAAATCCGTCTCGCTGAACAGGTAAAGGGTTTCCCCGGAAACGTTTAACCGGGCTGCCCGCAGCTTGATTTGCCGCGCAGATTCCTCGCCGGAAACGTACAGCACTGTGTACTGCTTACACAGTTCGTTGCAGATTTGCAGCATCAGGGTGGACTTGCCGATGCCGGGCGCTCCGCCAATCAGCACCAGGCTGCCCTGCACGGCCCCGCCGCCCAAAACCCGGTCAAGCTCATTCATGCCGGTGCGGAAGCGCAGCTCCTCCGTCAGCTCTACATCGTCAATCCGTTGGGGCTGCGCCTTTAACTGCCGCGCCCCGGTGGCGGGGCTGCTCTTTTTGGGCTGGGCAGGCTGCTCTACGATGGTGTTCCAGCTTCCGCAAGCGGTACACTTCCCCTGCCATTTGGGGTATTCGTTGCCGCAGTTGGTACAGTAAAAGGTGATATGATTCTTCATATTGA
Organism: Clostridiales bacterium; assembly: GCA_021200895.1. GTDB lineage: Bacteria > Bacillota > Clostridia > Oscillospirales > Oscillospiraceae > Onthomonas. The sequence continues at coordinate 14,688 of JAJQFX010000138.1, forward strand.
AACTTCTCCGGTAAAATATTGTAAGTAGGCGGAAAAAATCGTCGCCGCAAGGCTGCTTTGGTAAGCGCCGCTCAGTAACAGCTGGTCTTCCTGGGGATTGGACAGAAATCCGCACTCCACCAGGATGGCAGGACAGGTGACGTGGTTCAGCAGGTAAACAGAATCGGGGATTTGCGCCGCAACGCGGTCATTCTCCGGGTCGATGGCGCTCCGAAGGGCGGACTGGGTCAGGACGGCCCAAGTCTTCCCTTCCTCCGTGTTCCGGTAAAATACCTGCGCTCCAGAAACCTGACTGCTGGTATAGTTGTTCTGATGAATGCTCAGCAGATAGGCGTTGGGAGTTTCATTCGCCAGGGCGACGCGATTGTAAAGGTCGCTGCGTTTGCGTTCCCGCAGCGTTGCGGCGGCGTCATCCGCCAGGGAAACGTCCTCTGTGCGGGTCAAAATCACCGGCACTCCGTACAGCCCTGCCAGCACATCAATTTTCAGCACAATGGACAGGTTGATGCCGCTCTCCGCAACGCCGCTGACAGAGACGGCTCCGCCGTCCTCCCCGCCGTGACCGGCGTCCAGAACCAAAATATGCGTTCCCGTCCTGCCGGACATGGCTGCTGTCGGCTCCGCCGTAAATAGCTTCGTCAGGCTCAAAACAGAGAGCAAAACGCAACAAATTGCCAGGACATAAATGACTGCTTTCCGCACTTCCATCACCCATGCAAGCCTATGCTCCTCAATAACAATATAGCACAAATGCGCTGCCCCAGCAAGGCGCAAACCCGCCTGGAAAGGGAAAAATTTCTTGCACAGGCACTTCCCTTTCGGTATAATATCTGTAGATAATCACTGACTGGAACTGGCCCATGCCGCAGCTCAATGGAGGTTCACCTATGAAAAACGCCGCCCATCCCGGAAAATTACATACCCTCTGCACTGTGCTTTGCTGGTGCTTATCTATCCTCTGTATCCTTTCTGCTCTGGGCAATCTGGACACGCCTGCCGCATTGGTATTCTTTCTCCTGGCGGCAGTGGCCGCCAATCCGCTGGTGCATCGGAGGCTGCCGGAGGCGAAGCCGTGGATGTTCGTCCTGGCAGTCCTGGTATGCATCATGGCGGCAGGCTCCTTCCGGTCTGAAACGGAGCCTGCCGCGGTGGATTCTGCCGCCTCCTCTTCCCTTTCCGATGAATCGCTTTCAGCGGCTGATTCTGCCGCCGCGTCCTCTGAGGAGGCTGAGTCAACTATGGCCGCAGAGAGCGGAGATGCGGAACAGGTCATAGTCTACGTCACAGAAAGCGGCAGCAAGTACCACCTGTCCACCTGTCGATACGTCGAGGGTGGCGGAATTGCCCTTACCCTTGTGGAGGCGCAGGAACAGGGCTACGAGCCCTGCAAGGTATGCTGCCCGCCGGAATGATTGCGTCAAAAGCGGCAGGCTGTTTTGCTATCCGATGCGGCTAAACTCCTTTTTCAATCGGCCGATGATGCGCTTTTCCAGCCGTGAGATGTAAGACTGGGAAATCCCCAGGGAATCCGCTACCTCCTTTTGGGTGCGGCTGTCCCGCCCGTCCAGGCCGAAGCGCATGGTGATGATGCGCTTTTCCCGCTCGTTCAGCTTCTCCATGGCCTGGTAGAGGAGCCGCCTGTCCTCCCCTGCCTGCACAGGACGCTCTACCAAATCTTCCTCCGTCCCCAGGATGTCGGACAGCAGCAGTTCATTGCCATCCCAGTCTGTATTCAGCGGTTCGTCAAAGGAGATTTCTGTCCGCTGGTTAGAGGTTTTCCGCAGGTGCATCAGTGTTTCGTTTTCAATGCAGCGTGCGGCGTAGGTGGCCAGCTTGATGTTCTTTTCCGTATCGAAGGTGTTCACCGCCTTGATAAGGCCGATGGTGCCGATGGATACCAGGTCGTCCAGGTTGATACCGGTGTTCTCAAACCGTCTGGCCAGGTAGACTACCAGCCGCAGGTTGTGCTCGATCAATGTGTCGCGAGCCTGCTCGTCCCCTTCGCGGAGGGCCAGCAGGAGCCGCCGCTCCTCCTGCCGGTCCAGAGGCGGCAGGAGGTCGCTGCCTCCTACATAATAGATGCCGTCGGGCTGTGGCAGCAGTCTGCGCCACCCCCGTTTTATCACCTGCCACAGGCCGCTTAAACTCCAACTGTCCATTCTTCTCCAAACTGCATTGCATTCCTGATACATAGTCTTTCCCTCCTGTGATGGCAATCCTACAATCCGATCAACGCCTGATAGGCTCCGCCTGACAACCGAACGGGAGAAATGGCTACCGGGAGCGCCCGCTGCTCCACGCCATCCACCTTTGCCCATTGCGCCGTGAATGCCAGCAGGAATCCTCCCGCCTGCTGTACTGTACGGCAGGGCAGCAGGCGGAGCCTTCCCTCCGGCCATACTGCGGACAGTTCCGCCAAATGCTCCGCAGGCGCGGCACAAGCCGCCTGGGTGATTTCCTCCGGCAGACAGCCAGCCAAGGCGTTCCACTCTACGACCAACACCCCCTTTCCGCTGATTGGATCCCTCAGGTCGTTGCCGCTGTCTACCAGCGCTGTCAGAAGCCGCCGTTTCCCGTTGACCTCCAGCAGCACCGGCACCCGTTTGCCGCTCTTGCTGTTGGACTTTCGCTCCAGCAGAGAAGCTGCCGCCCAAAGGCCGCTTCCCGCCAGCAGAAGCAGCTCCCCGTCCCAGGCTGTGCCGGGAATCCCGTTGGCATAGGTCAGGCTTCCGACCAGCTGCTCCAGCAGCAGGACAGCGCCGCCCAGGGCGCAGCTTAATGTCAGCAGTACCCCGCCGGGCCAGAGCAGCCGCACGCCAAAGGCGGCCAACAGCATCACTGCCAGGGAGCCGACCTGACCGGCTGCGCCGCCTAACCCCTCCAGGCCGGGCAGGAACACCGCGCAGGCGTATCCCCCGCCTATGGCCGCCGCCAGCGCCAGCCGCCCCGGCTTTACCGCCCTGCCCGTCAGCTTTCCGGCGGCGGACAGCAGCAGGGCGTCCAGCGCCGCATTTAGGGCGAAAACGCCGTCCAGGTACACCACAGCCGTACCCCATCCCCCCTTTTCGCTGTGCGGAACAAGCATAGCATATCGGAGCAGCAAAAAAGCGTCACAAGCGGCCTACCCTGAAAAAAGCACCGGGGTTCGCTTCTCCGACAAGGCTCAGACTGGCGTTGGTCTGAGCCTCAGTGGTTCCATATTTATGACTATTCCTTTCCGCTGCGCTCCAAGGCACCAAAGGGAATGAAACCCAAGTGCCTCTA
>JAJQFX010000121.1 GCA_021200895.1 Clostridiales bacterium
GTTCTCCCCCATGCTGAACAAAAACGAGAAAATCATCCCCCAGATCGAGCGACAGGACGTGCTGCTGTTCTACCCCTTCGAGTCCATGGAGCCCTTCCTGCGGATGGTCTCGGAGGCGGCCTCCGACCCCAGCGTGCTGTCCATCAAAATCACCATCTATCGCCTGGCCGCCCGCGCCAGGCTGGCGGAGTACCTCTGCGCCGCGGCGGAGAACGGCAAGCACGTCACCGTCCTGATGGAACTGCGGGCCCGCTTTGACGAGCAGAACAACATCCAGTGGGCGGAGCGGCTGGAGGAGGCGGGCTGCACCATCCTCTACGGCTTTGAGGGCATTAAGGTGCATTCCAAGGTCTGCCTCATCACCCGGCGGGAGCATGGCAAGGTGCGGTACATCACCCAGGTGGGCACCGGCAACTATAATGAAAAGACGGCGGAGCAGTACACCGACCTGTGCCTGATGACCGCCGACCAGGAAATCGGCGAGGACGCGGCCCTGCTGTTCCAGAACATGGCCACCGCCAACCTGAACGGGAAGTATGACCGGCTGCTGGTGTCCCCCTTTGCCCTGCGGGAGCGGGTCATGGAGTGCATCGACGGGGAGATGGAGAAGGGCAAGGACGGCTACATCTTCCTGAAGCTGAACTCCCTGACCGACCGGAAGCTCATCGACAAGCTGGCCCAGGCCTCCCAGGCGGGGGGCAGGGTGGTGATGAACATCCGGGGCATCTGCTGCCTGCTGCCCGGCATCGAGGGGCTGACCGACCACATCCAAGTGTTCTCCATCGTGGGGCGCTACCTGGAGCACACCCGCATCTACTGCTTCGGCAAGGGCGAAAGCGCCAAGCTGTACATCGCCTCCGCGGACTTTATGACCCGGAATACGGAGCGCCGGGTGGAGGTAGCCTGCCCGGTGCTGAGCGAGCAGACCAGAGCCAAGCTGTTCCACATCATTGACGAGCTTCAGCGGGACAACGTAAAGGCCCGGGTCATGGGGCCGGACGGCGTCTACCGCCGGAAAAAGGACGGAGAGGCTCCCCGGAGCAGCCAGGAGGTCTTTCAGCAGGAGGCCACGCAGGCGCCGGAGCGTGACAATACCCGAAAGGGCAAAAACACCGGGGCGCTGCTGGCCCAGCTGCGCCGGAGGTTCCTGGGGCAGTAACACAGAAGAAACCATTCTTTTACATTCAGATAAAAAACCTGCGTTCTTTTTGGAAAGAGCGCAGGTTTTTTTGTTGAAATGTACAAGTTATGCTAAAAAGCAGCGTTAAATTGGAACTTTCCTGTGAAGGCACAGGTTCCTCCGAAAAATAACCAAAATTTTACCGCCCCGTGGTTTTACACTTTACACCCCGCCGCTATAATGGAAGGCAGGAAACGGCACAAGAGTTGCAAAGCCAATTCTCCGGAGCGCCGTTCCCGAACGGCGCTCCGTTTTACATAAATCGTTTCCAGAAAAGAATATTAGGAGGAACAGAAACTTATGAAAGCAAACAACACATGGAAAAGGCTGACCGCCCTGGTTGCGGCGGCTGCCCTGATGGCCATGCCGCTGACTGGCTGCGGAAGCTCCAATACCAGCGACAGCGACAGCGGCGAAAGCGCCACCCAGGCCACCTCTGAGCCGGAGACCACTGAGGAATCTTCCAACGAGGAGACCACCGGCCAGGAGACCAGCGGCGACGGCGAAGGCGACGTCGCAGAGCTGGCGACCACCACCACCGCCACCCCCAAGTACGTCTTCCTGTTCATCGGCGACGGCATGACCTACTCCCAGTTCCAGCTGGCCTCGTCCTACCTGGGCGCGCTGGAGGACGACAGCAGCGACGACATTCTGGACGGCAACGTGGCGCTGAACTTCATGTCCTTTGACTATTCCGGCAGCGCCACCACCTATGACTCCAGCTCCTTCTGCCCGGACTCCGCCTCCACCGCCACGTCCATCGCCTCCGGCTTCAAGACCTACAGCGGCGTCATCAACATGGACGAGACGAAGACCGCCAGCTTCACCACCATTGCCGAGCAGCTGCGGGATGAGACGGATTACAAAATCGGCATCATCTCCTCCGTCAACCTGAACCACGCCACCCCGGCGGCCTTCTACGCCCACCAGGCCAGCCGCAACGACTACTATGAAATCGGCCTGGAGCTGATTAACAGCGGCTATGACTACTTCGCAGGCGGCGGCCTGCTCCAGACCACCGGCGCAGAGGGCGACCAGACCGACCTGTACGAACTGGCTGCGGAAGCGGGCTATAACGTGGTGCGCACCCAGGCCGAGGCCGAAGAGGTCACCGCTGAGGACGGCAAGACCATCATCGTCACAGAGAACCTGGCGGACAGCGACTCCCTGAGCTACGAAATCGACCGCGAGGACGATGAGTGGGCGCTGGCGGACTACGTCTCCAAGGGCATCGAGGTGCTGAATAACGACAACGGCTTCTTCCTGATGTGCGAGGGCGGCAAAATCGACTGGGCCTGCCACGCTAACGACGCGGGCACCGTGGTGCAGGACGTGCTGGCCCTGGCCGACGCGGTGCAGGTGGCTATCGACTTCGCCGAGGAGCACCCGGACGAGACGCTGATTCTCGTCACTGGCGACCATGAGACCGGCGGCCTGTCCATTGGCTTCGCAGGCACGGACTATGACACCTACCTGGACAACATTCAGGACCAGTCCATCTCCTTCGCCAAGTACGACTCCGACTATGTGGAGGGCTACATTGAGAACGGCACCTACTTCACCACCGCCATGGCGGACGTGGAGGAACTGTTCGGCCTGATTCTGCCGGAGAACGCCACTGAGGACGACAACGACACCCTGGTGCTGACCGACTACGAGGTGGAGCAGCTGGAGGAAGCCTATGAGCTGACCATGGATGGCTACGCCACCGACACCGAGGGCAACACTGTCCAGACCGAGGGCGAGTACATCAGCTACGGCACCTACACTCCCTTCTCCGTCACCGTCACCCACCTGCTGAACAACAAGTCCGGCATCAACTTCTCTTCCTACGCCCACACCGGCCTGCCTGCGGCAGTGTTCGCCCAGGGCGTCGGCGCAGAGAACTTCGCCGGCTCCTATGACAACACCGACATTCACGACAAGCTCATCAGCCTGCTGGGTCTCACCGACCTGACCTGAGGGGCAGAACACACACAGATTCTCCATTCACCGGCTGCGGCCTCCGTCCTGCGAGATACAGCTTCCACTGCGCCAAGCGGCGGGCTTCGCGGGGGCCGCAGCCCTCTTTTTGCCATATAGAAAGGTTGCAAACAATGTCAAATGGGAAACAAAAGCAGACCTGGGCGTCCATCCTGGTATGCGCAGTGCTGATTGTTGTGCTGGCGCTGCTGCCCACCGGCTTTGAGGAGGCGGGGGCGGCCTACCGGGACGGCGGCGAACGGGTAGCCGCCCGGGTGGTGGCGGTAGACAACTCCACCATCATCAACACCGGCCTGGTGCAGTCCGGCGACCAGAGCTGCCAGGTGACGCTGCTGGGGGGCAGCCACAAGGGGGAGACCTACTGGGCCTCCAACCTGCTGAACGGCTCCCTGGAGCAGGATAAAATCTATGAGGAGGGCGACCGGGCGCTGGTGCTGGTCAGCCTGGACGGGGAGGAGGTGGCGTCGGTCAGCATGATCGACCATTACCGGCTGGATTTGGAGATCCTGCTGCTGGTGGCCTTCTTCCTGTTCCTGGTGCTGTTCGCCGGCTGGACGGGGGTGCGGGCGATATTGTCCTTCGTGCTGTCGGTGCTGGCCATCTGGAAGGTGCTGGTGCCCTGCTGCCTCAAGGGGATGGATCCCATCCTCATCGGCGGCGCCATCACTATCGGGCTGACGCTGATGATTATCGCCCTGGTGTTCGGCTTTGACCGGCGGTGTCTGGCCGCCGTCACCGGCGCATTTGCAGGGGTCGCGCTGACCTGCGTGCTGGGGGTGCTGTGTACCAGCTCCTTCAAAATCCAGGGGGCGGTGATGTCGTTTTCTGAGACGCTGCTCTACAGCGGCTATGAGAATCTGGATTTGACCCGCATCTTTATGGCCAGCATCTTTGTAGGCTCCTCCGGCGCGCTGATGGACTTAACGGTGGACATCACCGCCGCCGTCAACGAGGTGGTGCAGAAGCGGCCCGACCTGTCCCGGTGGGAGGCCGCCCGCTCTGGCATCCAGGTGGGTAGAGCCGCTATGGGCACCATGACCACTACCCTGCTGCTGGCCCACTCCGGGGGCTATATCGCCCTGCTGATGGTGTTCATGGCCCAGGGGACGCCCCTCATCAATATGCTGAACTACAAGTACGTCACCTCGGAAATTGTCCACACCCTGGTGGGCTCCTTCGGCCTGGTGCTGGCCGCGCCCCTGACCGCCCTGACGGCGGGATGGTTCCTGGCGGGGCAGAAAAAAGAGGAGCTGACCACCGAACAGTGATGCCTGTCCGTCATGCCCAGCGGGGAAACGCAGCAGGCCCGGTCTGCTGTTTCCTCCGTTGGGTGAGTTTGCTCTGGCAGTGCGTTTCCTAGACGGTCAGCCGCATTCCCACTGAAAAACCGGCGCTGCGCACATTGCGCAGCGCCGGTTTTCGTGTTTTTATAACATGGCAGGCGAAACGGCTTTACACTCTCTCCGCAATCTCCTGCCCCACTTTGGCCAGGAACTCCTCCAGCTTCATCTCGGTGGTGCTGTCGGTAGCCCGGTCGCGGACGGAGATGGTGCCGTTCTCCACTTCCTTCGCGCCGATGATGAGCATATAGGGCACCCGGTCGATTTGGCGGGCCTCACGGATTTTATAGCCGATTTTCTCGCTGCGGCTGTCCAGGGCCACGCGGATGTGGGCGGCTTTCAGCGCGTCAGTGACGGACTCCGCATAGGCCATGCTCTTTTCGGAGACGGGCAACACCTTCACCTGGGTGGGAGCCAGCCAGGTGGGGAACTTCCCGGCGAAATGCTCAGTCAGGATGCCGATGAACCGCTCAATGGAGCCGAAGCAGACCCGGTGAATCATGATGGGACGCTCCCGTTCCCCGTTCTCCGCCACATACTCCAAGCCGAAGTTCAGCGGCATCTGGAAGTCCAGCTGGATGGTGCCGCACTGCCAGGTGCGGCCCAGGCTGTCCTGGAGGTGGAAGTCGATTTTGGGGCCGTAGAACGCGCCGTCGCCCTCGTTGACGATATAGGGCATATTCAGCTGCTCCAGGGCGTTCTTCAGGCCGTTGGTGGCGTCCTCCCAGTCCTCATCGGAGCCCATGCTGTCCTCCGGGCGGGTGGACAGTTCCACAAAGTACTTGAAGCCGAACTTCTCATACACCTCGTTGATGAGATGCACCACACCGGCGATTTCATCGGTGATTTGGTCCCGCCGCATGAAGATGTGGGCGTCGTCCTGGGTGAAGCAGCGGACGCGGAACAGGCCGTGGAGCTCGCCCCGCTTCTCGTGGCGGTGGACGAGGCCCAGCTCACCGATGCGCAGGGGCAGGTCGCGGTAGCTGTGGGGTTGGCTGCGGTAGACCATGACGCCGCCGGGGCAGTTCATGGGCTTGATGCAATAGTCCTCGTCGTCGATTTTGGTGGCGTACATATTGTCCTTGTAATGCTCCCAGTGGCCGGAAGTCTCCCACAGGCGGCGGTTCATAATCATGGGGGTGGAGACCTCCACATAGCCGTCCCGGGTGTGGATCTCACGCCAGTAATCAATGAGTTGGTTCTTGATGATCATGCCGTTGGGCAGGAAGAAGGGGAAACCGGGGCCTTCGTCGCACATCATAAAGAGGCCCATTTCCTTGCCGATTTTCCGGTGATCCCGCTTCTTGGCCTCCTCCAGCAGCTTCAGATACTCGTCCAGTTCCGTCTGGTTGTGGAAGGCGATGCCGTTGATGCGGGTCAGCATCTTGTTATGCTCATCCCCCCGCCAGTACGCGCCGGACACCTTGGTCAGCTCGAAGGCTTTCAGTGCCTTGGTGTAGGTCAGGTGGGGGCCAACACACATATCGATATACTCCCCCTGCTGGAAGAAGCTGATGACGGCATCCTCCGGCAGGTCAGCGATATGCTCCACCTTGTAGTCCTCGCCCCGCTCCTGCATCAGGGCAACGGCCTCCTCCCTGGGGAGGATGAAGGATTTGAAGGGCAGGTTGGCCTTGGTGATTTTCTTCATCTCAGCCTCGATTTTCTCCAGGTCGCTGTCGCTGAGGGTGGCGTCCCCCAGGTCGATGTCATAGTAGAAGCCCTTCTCCGTGGCGGGGCCGAAGGCCATTTTCGCCTGAGGATAGAGGCGCTTCACCGCCTGGGCCATAATGTGGGCTGCGGAGTGGCGGATGATATGCAGCTCCTCCTCCGGGGCGCACTCCTTCACTGTGCCGTCATTGTAAATTACTTTCATGGTTCTTTCGCTCCTTTTCGCAACTAAAAGCACCCTTGAGCAGCTTCACGCCGCCCAAGGGTGCAAATGCACGGTTCCACCTTGATGTTTCACTCGTTTCCTGCCCTAACGCGGCAGAGGTCGGCGGCACTTACCGGACGGACTCCCGCCCGTTCGTGCGCAGCTCCGGAGTGGTAAGGAAACGGTTCCGCAAAGGCCGCTCTCAGCGCGTCACGGCCTCTCTCTTGTGCGGGAGGGATGCTTCCCCTTCTCCATCTTCGCCTTTTAATATTGCCCTTATTATAGCACAACCTTCCGGTTTGTCAACGGTTTTATTGCCGCAGGGGCATTTGCCCGGCATAGCGCTCCTTCAGCAACGTGGCAAACTTCTCCGCCGGGAGAAAATACTGCGTTTTCCCGTTCACCTTTTCCGTCATGAGGTAGTCCGTGTTGATGTCCCGGTTGAGCTTTCTGGTATGCAGGATGTTCCCCTCGATATAGTCATACAGGCGGTAGCCATCCTCCAAAAAGCGGGTCTGGAACTGGTTCAGGGACGCAATGGTTTTCCGGTCAGTCAGCCTTCCAAAGCACACCAGCGGATAATCCCGGAAGAACCGGTTCAGCAGCGCGACCATTTCCTTATCCTGGTCATAAATATCCATCATGTAGTGGGCCACGGCGTTGCCGGCATATTCCATATCGGCCTTTTTAAAATCCACCAGCACCACAGTGAACTTGCTGGCAAAGTTGCAGACCTGAACACATTTTCGGCGGTCGAAATAGAACAGCTTTGCGCCCCACTCCAGGAGGCGGTCTCCCTGCTCCTGCTGGTAGACGGCGCGGGCGAGAGGGCCCATTGTCGGGTCGGTGAACTCCTCCGGCATTTTCATCTTATAGCGTTCCACCGTTTGCTTCGTCGCATAAATAATCATAGCGGCACCCCATTTTATGCGCCCTACGGTTTACACAGATGTGCAGTTGACAGGTACAAAAGAACCTGCTTACTATGAACATTGTAGCATAGGAATGGGCGTAAAACAAGCAGAATTCGCCAAAAAACGGGTCAGGCGTGTGGAGATTCCCCATCTAAGGAACCTCTGCACAGATGCGCGGCCAGCTTCACAACGGATTGACGGTTACTGGCTTTCTGTGTTAAACTATTCACATGGTACTAAATCTGTAACACATAAGCTTGAACTTCTCCACTTCTTGTTTGGGAGCGGGGCCGTATCATTTTTACGATTTGAGGGATCAGAATGGATACTGCTGTTGGTTTGCCTGAATCGGCCAAAATCCAACCGCTGGAAGCAGAGAAACCAGAAAAAATCATGATACGAAGAATAAATCAGCCCCAATCCCGACTGGCATATAGATGCGCAAAAAGAACGCTTGATTTGGTTGCAAGCCTGATTGGCTCCGTTCTCCTGATTCCCCCCATGGCCGTGATTGCCGTCGCAATCAAAGCAGACTCCAAAGGGCCGGTGCTTTACAAGCAGGAACGGTTAGGAACAAACGGAAAGCCTTTCACGCTTTATAAATTTCGGTCCATGCGGGTAGACGCTGAAGCAAACGGTGCGCAATGGGCCACTGACCACGATGAGCGCTGTACGGCCGTGGGCGCAGTTCTGCGTCTGTACAGGTTGGATGAACTTCCACAGATTCCGTTCAATATTTTGCCTGGTACGCTCAGCCTTGTTGGCCCCAGACCGGAGCGTAAGGTTTTTTACGATAAATTTGCTACCTATATTGACGGCTTTGAACAGCGGCTCTACGTCAAGCCTGGACTGACAGGATTGGCGCAGGTCAGCGGCGGCTATGATCTGCTCCCGGAGGAAAAAATCATATATGACCTGGAATACATAGAAAATCTTTCTATGAAAACGGATATTGTCATTCTTTTCAAAACAATAGCAGCTATATTGAATCAAAAAGGCGCGAGATAGACCGTGGACAGCAATCGATACATCAGCATTATTATGCCAGCCTACAATGCGGAGGACAGCATCGGAGCGGCGATACGTTCGGTACAACAGCAGACCTATCAAAATTACGAATTGATCATTATTGATGACTGCTCAACAGACCATACCCATGAAATCGTTGAAGCGTTTGCAGCTGAGGACAGCCGAATCAAACTCATTCTAAATGAAAAGAACATGGGGGCCCTCCTTCACCAGACATACTGGCGTTGCAAACGCAGCAGGCGATTGGTTGGCCTTCCTGGACAGCGATGACCTTTGGGAACCTTGTAAATTGGAAAAGCAGGTTTTGCATCAGGAAAAAACCGGCGGAAACCTGATTTTCACAGCCTCTGCTTTTATGGATTCCGCTGGAAACAGAAAGGATGCGATATTGGCCGTTCCAGCAGAAGTCAACTATAAAAGGCTGCTGCGGCAAAACATTATCTCCAATTCCTCCGTTTTGGTTCGTAAGTCGCTGTATCAAAAGTATGAAACGCCTGGTGACGATATGCACGAAGATTTTGCCTGCTGGCTGAAAATCCTGCGCAGCGGTGAAACGGCATACGGTATCAATGAGCCGCTCCTCATTTACCGACTGTCCACAACTTCAAAGTCCGGGAATAAGGCAAAATCTGCCATCATGAACTGGCATACCTATCGCAATATTGGGTTGCCTGTTTGGAAAGCCGCATATTATGAAGCCTTCTATGCAATCAATGGGATATTGAAGTATCGCAAGCTGAGATAAAGGAATTGTGATGAATGTGCGGTTTGCAGCCCCTCCGTTTCAGGCAGGATGGGGAACTTTCTCTCGTGAATCTTTTAGTCTGCCTGGTGATTCCCATTTTATCACCTCAAAAAAAACGAATCGGTAATTCATAATCAAAAGTTTTGTTGATTTCTCATAATGTGTTTTGAGGCTGGACAACACAAAAGCACCGAACAGCGGGCATTGAACCCGCCGTTCGGTGCTTCTCTTTTCTGGTTTTTCTCTTGAAATGGGTTAAATTTGGGTTATTTTTCGTTTTTGGCAAGGTGGAAAGCCTTGTTTTCGTTGATATATCAGCGTTTTACTGGTCGATGGGCTTCATCGTTGGGAACAACAGCACATCCCGAATGCTCGCACTGTCCGTCAGCAGCATCACCAGCCGATCCACGCCGAAGCCCAGGCCCCCCGTAGGCGGCATACCGTACTCCAGGGCGTTGATGTAATCATAATCCACCTGTGCCTTGCTGTCCGGTTCCAGGGCCTTGCGGTCAGCGACCTGCTTTTCAAAACGTCCCCGCTGGTCGATGGGGTCGTTCAGCTCAGAGAAGGCGTTGCCGAACTCGGTGGCGTTGATGAAGTACTCAAACCGCTCGGTAAACATGGGGTCGTCCGGCTTCCGCTTCGCCAGAGGGCTGTTCTCCACCGGGTAATCATAGATAAAGGTGGGCTGAATCAGCTTATCCTCCACATAGGCATCAAAGAACTCCGCCAGGATGGCTCCCTTCGTGGGGAGTTCCGGCAGCTCGATGTTGTGCGCCTTTGCGCAGGCAATGGCGTCCTCATCGGTTGCCCAGTCGGCATAATCCACGCCGCTGTACTTTTTCACTGCCTCCACCATGGTCAGCCGCTCCCAGTGCCCCAGGTCGATTTCCTGCCCCTGGTAGGGAATCACCAGGGAGCCGCAGACGTTCTGCGCCACGGTCTTCATCATATCCTCCACCAAATCCATCATGCCGTGAAAGTCAGTGTAGGCCTGGTACAGTTCAATGGTGGTGAACTCCGGGTTATGCTTGGGGTCCATGCCTTCGTTGCGGAAAATGCGTCCTACCTCGTATACCCGCTCCATGCCGCCGACGATGAGCCGCTTCAGGTAAAGCTCCGTCTCAATGCGCAGCACCATATCCATATCCAGGGTGTTATGATGGGTATAGAAAGGACGGGCGGCAGCGCCGATTTCAAAGGGGGTCAGGATGGGAGTATCCACCTCCAGGAAGCCGCGGCCGTCCAGGAAGGCACGCAGCTCCCGCATAATCATGCTGCGCTTCACAAAGGTATCCTTCACCTCAGGGTTGACAATTAAGTCCACATACCGCTGGCGGTACCGGGTCTCCCGGTCGGTGAGGCCGTGGAACTTCTCCGGCAGAGGCTGCAAACTCTTGGACAGGAGGGTGACGCTGCTGGCCCGGACGGAGATTTGCCCCTTCTCCGTCTTGAACACCTCTCCCCTGACGCCCACAATGTCGCCAATGTCACACTTTTTGAACCAGGCATATTCCTCCTCGCCCACCAAATCCCGGCGGACATAGAGCTGGATGCGGCCGGAGTTGTCCTGGAGGTCGCAGAAGGACACCTTGCCCATGCCTCGCTTACTCATCAGGCGCCCCGCCAGGGAGACGATTTGGCCCTCCATCTCCTCATAATGGTCGTTGATGTCGGCGGCGTGGTGGGTCACATCGTATTTGGTCTCCCGATAGGGGTCGCGGCCCGCCTCCTGCAAGGCGGTCAGCTTGTCCCGGCGAATTTGTAAAATCTCCGACAGGCTCTGCTCCGATTCCGGCTGGAATTTCTTAGCCATATGCTCTCTCCATTCTGCCGCTTTCTGTTTGATACGATAGAAACGCCCCACGAGCGGCCAGGTGGGGCAGTTTCAGGGTTGTATGACGATACAATCAGCTGTTGCTGATTTCCAGAATCCGATAGGTAAATTCACCGGCCGGCGCATGGACTTTCACGCTGTCCCCAACGTGCTTGCCCAGCAGTGCCTTGCCGAAGGGGGATTCCTCCGAGATGCGGCCATCCATGGAGTCCGCCTCCTGGGTACCCACGATGCGGAATTCCAGCTCCTCATCGAACTCCTCATCCAGCACCTTGACGGAACCGCCGACGGCGACGGAGGTATCGTCCATCGCGCTTTCGTCAATCAGCACATAGTTGTCCAGGATAGCCTGCACCTCCGCCTCGCGGGAGTACAGCTTGCCCTGCTGGTCCTTCGCCTCATCATATTCCGAGTTCTCCGACAGGTCGCCGAAGGAGCGGGCTTCCTTAATCAGGTCAGCCACTTCCTTCTCGCGCACCGTTTTCATCCATACCATTTCATCCTGCAGTTCTTTCAAATGCTGAGGAGTAAGCTTTACGGGATTTGACATAATGACACCATTCCTTCTGCATGAACGCTTGCCGGGAGGGCCTATTGCTGCGGCCCAAGGCAGGCTAATTGCGCTAAACATTGTCGCACTAAACCACAATATCAACAGTATAGGCATTTTTATCCCAACTGTCAAGGGTGAAAGCGGGGAGATTTTACGTCTTTTGTCCGGTGGAATCGGCAAATTTGGCACTTCTTTTGTGACCATACGCACAACGAGAGGCCACCCTTGATTCAGCGGCCCCTCGCTCATCGGCGATATAAGATTGGAAGCCCCGCTCCGTCAACATCAACGGAGTATAAAGCGGATTCCTTTCGCGTCCGGCCTGTTCAGCCGACCCACTTTTCCATGGCGGCGTCTACCATAGCGACGCAGGCTACCACCTGCTCCTCGTCCTCCGGCACCAGGTTGTACAGCGGTTCCCGGACACCGCCGATGTCCAGCCCTTCCCGGCGGCGGAGGATCTCCTTAATGACGGCGTACATATTGCCCTTGGTGGCGCAGGTAGCGTAGATGATGTTGTCCACGTCATACTGCAACGCCCTTGCGTTGACGATGTCCCCGGCCTTCACCAGGTCGAACAGCTTCAAATACAGTTCCGGCATATAGCCGTAGGTGCCACCGATACCACCGTCGGCCCCCATAGCCAAGCCGGACACCAGCTGCTCGTCCGGGCCGTTGAACACCACGAAGGGGCGGCCGCCCCGGGGGCCCTCATCCTTGAACATCTGGATGTCCTGCACCGGCATAGAGGAGTTCTTCACAGCGGTCACGTTGGGGTTCTTCAGCATCTCCCGGAACAGAGGCATAGTCAGAGACACGCCCGCCAGCTGTGGAATGTTGTAAATCACGAAATCTGTGTTGGGGGCGGCCGCGCTCATGTCGTTCCAATACTTGGCGATGGCGTAGTCCGGCAGGTGGAAGTAGATGGGCGGGATGGCCGCGATAGCGTCCACGCCCAGGCTTTCGGCGTGACGGGCCAGTTCCACGGAATCACGGGTGTTATTGCAGGCGATATGGGCGATGACCGTCAGCTTCCCCTCTGCGGCCTCCATAACGTTCTCTAGTATCAGCTTGCGTTCGGCCACGGACTGGTAGATGCACTCGCCGGAGGAGCCGCCCACATAGACCCCCTTGACCCCCTTGGCCGCCAGGTGGCGGGTCAGGGCCTGGACGGCGGAGGGCGAGACCTCCCCGTCCTTATCGTAGCAGGCATAAAACGCAGGAATGATACCTTGATACCTGGTGATGTCCTTCATGTTGAATTTCCTTTTCCTTGTCCTAATCATAAATTGTTGTAACTCATTAAAATTGGGAGGCGCGGCACCCCGCGCCTCCCTGGAACATAATGTTGTCCCTGGCGCGCAGCGGAAGCGGTGCGCGTATCAGCCCTTGACAGCGCCCATGGTAATACCCTGGGTGAAGTACTTCTGGAAAATCAGGAACACAGTGATGATGGGTACGGCGGCCAGCGCAGCGCCGGCCATCAGGATGCCAAAGTCCGTGGAACTCTCCCCCTGAAGAGTGGCGATACCGACGGAGATAGTGTAGTTCGCGCTGCTGGTCAGCATGATGAGCTGGGTGAAATAGTCATTCCAGCTGTTGATAAAGGTGAAGATGGCCAGCGCGCCGATGCCCGGCTTGATGAGGGGCATGACGATTTGCACGAAGGTTTGCGCTTCCCCTGCGCCGTCGATGCGGGCAGCCTCCAGCATTTCGCCGGGGACGCCTTCACTGAACTGCTTCATCAGGAACACGCCGAATGGCCAGCCTACCGTGGGCAGAATGACGGCCCACAGGCTGTTGTACAGGCCCATAGCGGAAATCTCACGAATCAACGGAATCAGGATGACCTGCTTGGGCAATGCCATAGCGCAGACGATGAGGGTGAACACCACGCCCCGACCGATGAACCGCTTCTTCGCCAGGGCATAACCGGCCATGGAAGCGGTGATGCAGGTCAAGAGCATGGCCATGACGGACATGAACACGCTGTTCACCAGCCAACGGATGGCGGCGGGTACAGTGGGCCCTTCGATACTGCCAATGGTAAAGAGGGGGGCGGTGCGGGAGGAGAACAGCTTCTCAAAGTTGGTAGTCACCCACTGGGTGGGCCACCAGACCGTGTCGGCGGAGTAGATGTCCGTGGTGGGCTTGAATGCGCCGGTGATGATCCAGTACAGCGGGAACAGGAAGAGAATCGCAAAGATAATCAGAACAATCAGCGAAATCACCTTGTACGCGCTGGGATGCTTGCTTTTCACATTTGACTTCATACCAGCACCCCCTTACCTTTCCTCGGCCAGCTTGAACTGCAAAGCAGACAGCAGGGCGATGAAGATAGCCAGAATCACGCCCATAGCGTTGCCGTAACCCAGGCGGTAGAGCTTGAACGCGGAATAGTAGATGTAGTACATGACCGTGTTCGTGGAGTTTGTCGGCCCGCCGGAGGTCAGCAGCTGAATCAGGGCGAAGCACTGGAAGCTGTTGATGGTGGTGATGACCAGGATATACAGCGTGGTGGGCATCATCTGAGGCCACTTGATGCGCCAGAACACCTGGAAGTCGGTGGCTCCGTCCACCTCGGCTGCCTCAATCAGGGTGCTGTCCACGTTGCCCAGGGCGGACACATACAGCACGATGGGCTGGCCTACAGAAGTGGTCAGCAGAATGACGATGATACAGGCCAGGGCCGTGCTGGCGTCGCCCAGCCAGTTCACGTTGCCATCAAGAATGCCGATTCCGGTCAGCACATCGTTCAGCACGCCGGTACGGTAGTTGTAAATCCACTTCCACACCACGGTAACGGCCACGGAACCGGTGACCACCGGCAGGTAGAACACGCAGCGGAAGAAGGACAGCAGGGGCCCTCTCAGCTTATAAATCACCGAGGACACCCACAGGGAGAATACGCAGGTCACCGGCACGCTGACCACCACGATGATGACGGTGTTCAGCAGCGCCTTGCGGAAGATGTCATCATGGAACAGCTCCACATAGTTGGCAAAGCCGATGAAGGTGTCCTCGCCGTTGGCGGTCAGGTTGGCGTCAAAGAAGGAGGTGTAGATACACAGAATCATGGGAATGATCACGAAGCCGACAAAGAATATCAGGCTGGGCAGCATGAAGAGGTAGCCGGAGATGGTCTCTCTGCGCACCAGCGCCCGGCTCGTTGCCGGATGGCTCTTGCTATTTGCCAAGGAAAACGCTCCTCTCTGAAAAAGAAACGGTTTAAGGGGAAGGAAACCGGTGCTGTCGGCCTCCGGCCGACGGCTATGCAGGCGTTTCCCTCTGCCTTTGTGAAAAAACACCCCACCCCCGCGCAGCGCGGGGGTGGGGTGCGCGACCCATCAACTTGCTATGTGCTTGTCAGGGACGGTTTTGCCTCTCGAAAAGGCCAGATTACTCGGAGATACCGGCGTCCGCGTTGGAGGCGTAGGTCTCCACAGCCTCGGTCACGTCGCCGCCAGCGCCGATGACCTGGAGCATATTCCACCACTGATAGCGGGCAGCGGTCCAGTTGGTGGTAACCTGATAGTAGTCGCCCAGGTACTGCATCAGAACGTTGTACTCGTTCATGATTTCGTTGTCAGCCCAGATGTCGGAGATGTCAACGGTGCCGTCCACCACGGTGTCACGGACTGCGAAGTAGTTGGCAGCGGTGACGGCGTCAGCAGTGGCCTCAGAGTCGCACATGTACTGAATGAACTGCTTGGCAGCCGCGATCTTGGCGTCGTCGCCATTGTCGAAGACGCCGAAGCCCCAGATGCCGCCGCACAGCTCGGGGTCAGAGCCGTCCTCAGTGGGGAAGGCCATGAACAAAATCTCGTCGCCGCTCAGGGTCAGGCCGGAGCCGGTGCCTGCGGTGTTGGGGTCCAGCTGCTGGGCGATGTTCCAGCAGAAGGCCATGTTCAGGGTACCCTGATAGAACTGAGCGATTTCGTCGCCGCCGACGATGGAGGCGTCGAACTCAATGCCTTCGCAATCCACCAGAGCCTGCAGGGCCTTGATGTTCTCCTCAGAGTTCCAGGTGTAGGAGGTGTGGTCAGCGCTGGCGAAGGTGCCGCCGTACAGGTTGTTGACGATGGCGCGGGTGCCCTGGTCGCCGCCCTGGCCGCCGCAATAGATGGCGCCCACGGTGGAGCCGGTGTACTCATAGACGGCCTGGACTGCCGCGAAGAAGTCCTCGCTGGAGTTCCACAGGTGGGTCTCCTCGTCCAGGTACTGCATGGCGCCAGCCGCCTCAAAGACGGTCTTGTTGATGGCCATGCAGTGGGCGGTCATAACCAGAGGATACTCGTAGACGGCGCCGTCGTCGCCATAGCAGGCGGCCAGCGCGGCCTCATTGATTTCGGAGATGTCGGTGTCGTCCAGCAGGTCGGAGATGTCTACCATGTAGCCGCTGGCGCCCCAGTCAGCCACCAGACGCTCGGGGCCCTCCATGATCAGGTCGGGGCCTTCGCCGGCGGCGAGGGCCCCGACCTGATCATCGCCGTTGGTGTAGTCCAGGTACTCCACGGTGACGGAGATGCCGGTCGCGGCGGTAAAGCCTTCAATCAGCGCGTTGACGGTATCCTCAGTGCCCCAGCCGCCGATGGGATAGGTCCAGAGAGTGATGGAGTCGGCAGCCTCGGTGGCGTCGCCGCCGGTCTCCTCCGCCTCGCCCTCGGATTCAGCGGCGCTGCCCTCGGCAGAACTGCTGCTTTCGCTGGCGCTGCTGCCCTCGGAACTGGAGCTGTCGCCGGTGGAGCCGCTGCTGGAGCTGTCACTGCTGCTGCCGCCGCAGGCGACAAGGGACAGTGCCATAGCCAGAGCAAGCACCAGAGAGAGAATCTTCTTCATGTTGTGTCCTCCTTTTTTAAATGGTTGTTTTTAGGCGCAGGCGTTTTCCTGTGCCGGGAGGAGCGTCTTGCCCCTCCTTTGTAACAAATTATACATAAATCCTCCCCGCCTGTCAAGGGGTATTTGAAAGAAATTTTCAGAATTTTGAAAATTTGAAAAAAATTTCAAACAGTGGGCGGAACCGGCTCACTTTCCCTTGACATTTCCCGGCGCAAACGGTAGACTGAAAAGGAAAAAAGCCCCGCTTTGGGGCGGAGGAAAGGATGAGGGCAATGAAGAAACACATACTCTGTCTGGGCGACTCCAACACTCATGGCTACTGCGCCGACCCCACTGACTGCGCCGACGGCGGCGCACGGTTCAACGAGGAGGAGCGCTGGCCCTGCCGCCTCCAGACCGCCCTGGGGCCGGATTACCTGGTGACGGAGGAGGGGCTGTCCGGCCGCACCACCGTGTTCCCCGACCCCCTCCACGAGAGCATGGATGCCCTGCCGGTGCTGTATGCCCTCCTCAAGAGTCACGAGGTCATTGACCTGCTCATCATCATGCTGGGCACCAACGACACGAAGGATCGCCTGGGCGTCAACGCCGCCTGCATCGGCCTGGGCATGGAGCGGCTGGTGCGCAAGGCCATGAGTGTGGACTGCTGGGGCGAACACGCCCCCAACATCCTCATCGTAGCCCCGCCCCCCATTGGGCGGCAAATGCGGGACCCGGCCATGGGCACCGGCTGCGCCGAGAAGTCGGAGGAGCTGGCTGCCGCCTTCGCCCAGACCGCGGAGGTGACAGGCTGCCACTTTATGGATGCGGCGGGCTGCGAGTTCAACCAAATCGACTTTATGCACCTGACGCGCCGGGGTCACGCCCAGCTGGCCGCCCGGCTGGCGGAGCTGGTACCGACGCTGATACCCCAGGGCTAAGGGAACCTCTGAACAAATGCACTTCGGCGCCTTGCGGTAAATTTGCGCCATAAATGCGTTGCAAAATCTTGAAATCCGTCAGGATTCCTGCGCTTTTGCGCCTTTTTCTGACGCAAATTTCCTCGCAATCCGCTCTCGTCCATTTATT